>JANLQT010000570.1:0-1708 GCA_031368035.1 Rhodobacterales bacterium
ACCGGCGATGCGTCGGTGGATGACGTCTCGGCTGCGGGGCTGCGGGGCTTGGGGTTCCAGCTTTACGCCCGCACCGCGGTCGAGCCGTTGGAGCCGATGGCGGTGGACCCGTCCAAGGACGAACTGGCGTTCTTTCCCTTCCTGTATTGGCCGGTCACGCCGGATGCGCCGGTGCTGACCTCGTCCGCCTATGACAAGCTGAACCGTTATTTGCGCGGCGGCGGGATGATCCTGTTCGACACCCGCGACGGGGATGGGTCGGGCATGGACGGCACCAGCCCGGAATCGCAAGCCCTGCTGCGCATCGCCTCGGGCCTTGACATTCCCCCCTTGGAGCCGATCCCGGCGGACCATGTGCTGACGCGCAGCTTTTACCTGTTGCAGCAATTCCCCGGGCGCTATCTGGGCGCGCCGGTCTGGGTCGAAGCCTCGGTTCCCGGGGCCGAGCAGGCCGAGGGGATGCCGTTCCGCAACCTGAACGACGGGGTGACGCCGGTGGTGATCGGCGGGAACGACTGGGCCTCGGCCTGGGCGACCGATGAGTTTGGGGCGTTCCTGTTGCCGGTGGGCCGGGGCGGCGCGGGCGAGACGCAACGGGAATATGCGTATCGGTTCGGGGTCAACCTGATCATGTATGTGCTGACGGGGAATTATAAGTCCGATCAGGTGCATGTCCCGGCGCTGCTGGAAAGGCTGGGGCAATAATGGGCTCTATGACTCGCAGCCTGATCTTCGCGCCGCTGTTGCCAGTGTGGTTGCTGTGGGTCTTTGGCGCGCTGGCGCTGGTGTTGCTGGCGCTGGCGGTCTGGCGGGGGCTGAAGGGTTGGCCGTTCCGGGCCTTGTCGGCGCTGACGCTGCTGGCGGCTTTGGCAGGGCCAAGCTTGCAGGAGGAGGAGCGCAAGCCCTTGAATGACGTGGTCATTCTGGCGGTGGACCGGTCTTCCAGCCAGACCCTGGGCGACCGGACTGCGCAAACAGATGCGGCAGTGGCGGCGATAAAGGCCAAGGTCGCGGCGCTGCCGGCGACGGAACTGCGCGAGGTCGCGATCCCGGACGGCCCGCAGGACACCGGCACGCGGGCGATGTCGGCGCTCGCCGAGGCTTTGGCGCAGGAACCCCGCGCCCGGGTGGCGGGAGAGATACTGATCACCGACGGGCAGGTGCATGATCTGGACCAAGCGCCGAACCTGCCCGCGCCGCTGAACGTACTGCTGACCGGCCGACCTGCGGATTGGGACCGGCGGCTGGTGATCAAATCCGCCCCGGCCTTCGCGATTCTGGGCGAAGAGGCACAACTGTCGCTGCGCGTGGATGAAGAAGGCGCGGCGCCGGTCAACGCGGGCGGCTCGGTCGATCTGACCGTGGCGCTGGACGACGCCGCGCCGCAGACCTTTACCATTCCGGTCGGGCAGGACATGACGCTGCCCGTCACCCTGCCGCATGCCGGGCACAATGTGCTGCAATTTTCGGTGCCCGCGGCGGCGGGCGAGATCACCGACCGCAACAATTCGGCGGTGGTGGATATCAACGGGGTGCGCGACCGGTTGCGGGTGCTGCTGGTGTCGGGCCAGCCGCATACCGGCGAGCGGGTGTGGCGGAACCTGCTGAAGTCGGACCCGTCGGTCGATCTGGTGCATTTCACCATTCTGCGGCCACCGGAAAAGCAGGACGGAACGCCGGTGTCGGAACTGTCGCTGATCGCCTTTCC
>JANLQT010000597.1:0-5831 GCA_031368035.1 Rhodobacterales bacterium
ACATCCTTGCCGCCCTCTTCGATCTCGATCAGGATCTCGTCGCCCTCGACCCCCATCAACCCGCCCTTGAAGCGCCTGCGGCCCTCGATCAGCTCGGTCGTCTCGATCCGCGCCTCCCAGCCCTTCCAGACGTCAAAGTCCTTCAGCCGGGTCAGCGGCCGGTCGATCCCCGGCGAAGACACTTCCAGCACATAATTCTCTTCAATCGGGTCTTCCACGTCCAGCGTCGCCGACACCGCAATCGAGATTTCCCCAAGCTCGTCCACTTCGATCCCGCCCGCGGGCCGATCCGCCATGATCTGCAACGTCCGCGTGGCCCCGCCCATCAGGCGGATGCGGACCAGTTCAAAGCCCATGCCCTCGATCACCGGCGTGACGATATCCGCCAGCCGGCGGTCGATGGCAGTCTTGGCGATCAGGTCAGACATGGGCGGTCCCCAGAAATGAAAAACGGGCCCACAGGCCCGCCGCGCGCTTCGGTAGCTTCAGGTTTGGACCCTCAAGCAGCTGTTGAGGGGGATATAGGCCCAAGGGACGCAGGATGCAAGCGCCCTGCAAACCGACCCGTAGGTCGGGGGGTACCCCGACTCTCACCTTGCAATCCGCACCCTTTGGATATACATGCCTATCCGTATATCCATCCCACCGAGTACCGCCATGCAAATTGCCAAATGGGGCAACTCCCTCGCCGTCCGCCTGCCCGCCGACCTCGTACGCGAACTCGGCCTCAAGGAGGGCGACCAGATCGACCTGATTCCCGGTGACGCCGGGCTTGAAGTGAAGCGCCTCCCCCGCCCTGACGAGGTGCTCGCGGGCCTCCGCCACCTGCGCGGCACGCTTCCCGCCGCCGACCGCCTGACTCGCGACGCGGCCAATGAGCGCTGACTTCGCCGACACCAACGTCGTCCTCTACCTGCTCGATTCCGGCCCCAAGGCCGACCGCGCCGAGGCGCTGCTGGCCACCGGCCCCCGCATCAGCGTCCAGGTCCTGAACGAGGCGATGACCAACTGCCGCCGCAAGGCGCACCTGTCCTGGCACGACACCGGCACCTTCCTCGCCGCCCTGCGCGCCCTCTGTCCCGTCGAGGATGTGTCCCTGCAAACCCACGACATCGGCCGCGCCCTGGCAGAGCGCTACGGCTTTTCCACCTATGACGCGATGATCGTCGCCTCCGCCCTGATCGCCGGCAGCACAACGCTCTGGACCGAGGACATGGCGACCGGGTTGCTGGTCGAGGGGCGGTTGCGGATCATCAATCCGTTTGTGCAGCTTGGGTAGGGTGCGTGTTCACACGCACCGCTCGCCGCGCCCGGCACAAACTGACCGATTCATGGTTAATCGAAAATGAACAAAAATCACGAAATCCCATGATTTCAACGGGATACGCAATGTTGCACGCGTGCAACCTCCCCTATTGCACACCCCGCAGCCGGTCCATCACCCCCACCAACTCCGCCGAAATCCCCGGCTCCGACAGCGCATGCCCCGCCATTCCGACCAGCCGCAACTCCGCCCCCGGCCAGCCCCGCGTCAAGTCATAGGCCGCTTCCGGCGGGCAAATCATGTCATACCGCCCCTGCACCACCGTCACCGGCAGCCCCTCGATCTTGCCCCGGTTCTTCAAGATCCACCCATCCTCCGGCAAAAACCCCGCGTTCTGGAAATAATGGCACTCCAGCCGGGCAAAGGCCCGGGCATAATCCGCCGGACTGTCCCCCCCCATCCCCTCGCCTTCAACCGAGGCCAACGCGTTCTCCCAAGCCGACCAAACCCGCGCGGCCTTCGTTTCCTCCAGCACCTGCCCCGAGAACAGCCGCCGGTGATAGGCCCCGATCAGATCGCCGCGTTCCGCTTCCGGAATCGGCGCGACAAACCGCGCCCACAGGTCCGGAAAGAACCGAGCCGCCCCGCCGCCATAGAACCAGTCCAACTCCGCACGGGTCATCAGGAACACCCCGCGCAAGACAAGGTGCCTTACCTTCGCCGGATGAGAAATCGCATAGACCAGCGCCAAAGTCGCGCCCCAGGACCCGCCGAACAGGATGAACTTGTCCACCCCCAGCACGCCCCGGATCACCTCGATATCCGCCACCAGATCCCAGGTCGTATTCCCCTCGACCGAGGCATGCGGCCGCGACCGACCGCACCCCCTCTGGTCATACAGGACGATCCGGTAGACCTTGGGATCGAAATACCGCCGCATCGCCGGGCTGCACCCGCCCCCCGGCCCGCCATGCAGGACCAGCACCGGGATGCCTTCGGGATTGCCGCATTGCTCGACATAGATCCGGTGCCCTTGCCCAACCTCGATCACCCTCTGATCGAAGGGTTCGACCGGCGGATAGAGGTAATCTGCCGCACGTTTCGGGGGTGATCTGGTCTCCATCCTTCCTATATATCAGCGCGTAACGCGGGAAACATCGCAAAACCCGCGCGGAAGGGGTGAAAGCCATGGAAACGACGATAGACCCGGCCGAGGTCGCCAAGTTCGAGGCGATGGCCGCCGACTGGTGGGACCCGACCGGCAAATTCAAGCCGCTGCATCTGATGAACCCCTGCCGGCTGGACTATATCACCACCCAGATCGCCACCGAGTTTGACCGCGACCTGAAACAGCCCCTGCCCTTCACCGGCCTGCGAATCCTCGACATTGGCTGCGGCGGGGGGCTTTTGTCCGAACCCATGGCCCGCCTTGGCGCGACGGTGGTCGGCGCGGATGCGGCGCCCCGGAACATCCCGGTCGCGCAGCTTCATGCCGAGCAATCCGGGCTGACCATCGACTATCGGCACACCACGGCCGAGGATCTTGCCGCCGCGGGGGAGTTGTTCGATGTCGTGCTGAACATGGAAGTGGTCGAGCATGTCCTAGACCCGCAGGGCTATCTGACCGCCTGCCGGGACCTTCTCAAACCCGGCGGGCTGATGGTCTGTTCGACCCTCAATCGCAACGCGAAAAGCTTTCTGATGGCGATCATCGGGGCGGAATGGGTGATGCGCTGGTTGCCCAAGGGCACGCATGATTGGGCCAAGTTCATCACCCCGGACGAATTGTATGATCTGATCCGCAAGGCCGGTCTGGACCCGGTGGACCGCAAGGGGATGATCTTCAACCCGGTCCTGTGGTCGTGGAGCCTGTCGGACCGCGATCTGTCGGTGAATTATGTGACGACCAGTTTGCGGCGAGGCTGAGAAAGAGCCTCCGGCGGGGATATTTTTGGCTTCGGTGAATGGACAAGGGGTGTGAAAACGCATTCTTGCACGCGTGCAATAGTGTGTAACATATTGAAATCACATGGTTTCTCGTTTTTCGTTAGGAAAGCGTTTACTTGGATTACGCTCAAATTAAGTAAGCGGCCTCAGGCGGGCAGCCAGCCTGCCAGATTGGCCTCGATCACTTGGCAAAGCGCGTCCACATGGGCGGGCTCGTCGTTCAGGCAGGGGATATAGGTGAACGCCTCGCCGCCGGCGTGAAGGAATGCCTCGCGGATTTCGCCGTCGATCTCTTCCAGCGTCTCGATGCAATCGGCCGAGAAGGCGGGAGAAATGACCGCGATGCGCTTCACCCCGGACTTCGCCAGTTCGGCGACATGCTCGACGGTGTAGGGCTTCAGCCATTCCTCGCGCCCGAAGATCGACTGGAACGTGGTGTCGATGGCGGACTTGTCCCAACCCAAAGCCTCGCGCAGCAGGCGCGTCGTTTTCTGGCACTGGCAGTGGTAGGCGTCGCCCTGCATCAGATAGCGCAGCGGCATGCCGTGATAGCTGGCGATCAGCTTTTCAGGACGCGCCGGGGCCGCATCAAAGGCGCGGCGGACGGAATCGGCGAGCGCGGCGATATAGGCCGGATGCTCGAAATACTCGGGCACGGTGCGCACGCTTGGCGGGCGCAGAATCGGCTTCAGCGCGGCGAAGAACGCGTCGTTGGCCGTCGCCGTGGTCGCCCCGGCGAACTGCGGATAAAGCGGGAAGAACAGGATCTTGCTGCACCCGGCGAGGGCCATCGCCTTGACCTTGCCAGCGGTCGCGGGATTGCCGTAGCGCATGCAGAAATCGACGATCACGCCGTCGCCATGCCGCGCGGCCATTGCGCTGGAGATGGCCGCCGTCTGTGCCTTGGTGATGGTCAGCAGCGGGCTTTCGTTCGCTTCCATGTTCCAGATCTTCTTGTAGTTCGCCCCCGACTTCTGCGGACGGAACGACAGGATGATGCCTTGCAGGATCGGCTGCCACTTCCAGTCGGGCACATCGACCACGCGCTTGTCCGACAGAAACTCGGACAGATAACGCCGCACCGGCCAATAGTCATAGCCGTCTGGCGTGCCAAGGTTGGCCAGAAGCACGCCGATTTTCGGCGTCTGGATGGGCGGGTGGCCGGCGGGAAGGTGATCGCTCATCGGGGTTCCTTCATGGGTTCGCTTGCGCCCAGCGCATCGGCAAGGCGCTGCACCGCCGATCCGGGGCGCAGGGGCTTTTGTTGGGTGTCGGCGGGGGCCCAGCCGGTCAGGACGATGATCTCGAATGTCGCGGGGATGCGGCCATCGGGACGGCCAAAGGACTGGGCGTAAATCTCGGCGGCGCGGGCAAACACCGCGCGGCGGGTGGGGAGGCGCAGGCGCGTGGCCAGGGCGTTGGCCTCGCCCATGGCGCGCAGGTCTTGCATCAGGTGGACGAGGTCGCGGTAGAGCACGGTCTTGGTGAAGGCGTCAGCCACCGGCAGGGCAAAGCCCGCGCGCTGCAAAAGCGCGCCAAGGTCGCGGATTTCGGCCATCGGCAGCACGCGGGGCGACAGACCGCCGGTCACCTCGGTTTCCGCTTCGGCCAGCGCCGTGCGCAGTTCGTGCAGCGTCTGCCCGCCGAACAGCGGCGCAAGCAGCAGGCCGTCGGGCATCAGGGCATGGCGGCTTTGCACCAGTTGCCCGACCGGGTCATTCGCCCAGTGCAGGCCAAGGGCATGGATCACCAGATCATGGGTCTTGGCGGTCAGGGGCAGCGTCTCGGCTTCGGGAGTTGTCGGATAACCTTGCCAGATTTTTGGAAAACCGGTCACCACGACGGGTTTCGTAAAGGTTCTGTTAACCTCGTTCAGGCGATCCTCGACCTCGGCCCGGACGAGGTTTTGCAGGAACATCCCCCCCGGCGCGGCGCGGGTGCGGCGGCGGGCCAAGGCGGCCAGATCGGTCAGGGTCGGCGGGGTTTGCATACCGCCGGGAACATAAGGTGCGACGATGGGAATGCAAGATTTCATACACCTTATCTACCCGCCGCAATGCGTCGCATGCGGCGGGCTGGTCGCGTCGGACTTTGGCCTGTGTCCCGAGTGTTGGCGCGAGACGCCCTTCATCGCCGGGCTGGTCTGTGAGCAATGCGGCACGCCGCTTCCCGGCGACAAGACCAAGGGTGAAGTGGTGCTGTGCGACGATTGCCTTGTGCTGGCGCGGCCCTGGACGGCGGGGCGGGCGGCGGTGCTGTATGATGGCAAGGCGCGCGATCTGGTGCTGGCGCTGAAGCATGGCGACCGGATGGACATTGCGCGTCCGGTGGCGGACTGGATGCTGCGGGCCGGGGCCGAGATTGTGCGGCCGGGCATGCTGGTGGCGCCGGTGCCGCTGTACTGGCGGCGGCTGTTCTCGCGGCGCTACAATCAGGCGGCGCTGTTGTCGGCGCGCATTGCCCGGGTGGCCAAGCTGGACCATTGCCCGGACCTGATCCAGCGCACCCGGCAGACCCACAGCCAGGAGGGCCGCACGCGCGAGGGGCGATTCGAGAATATCGCCGGGGCGTTCCATCTGCATCCGCGGCGGCACGGGCGGGCCCAGGACCGCGATGTGCT
>JANLQT010000605.1:0-2448 GCA_031368035.1 Rhodobacterales bacterium
GCCGCGCAGGGTGCGGCGCACCGCATCATGGAGGCGCTGCGTCAGGGGCAGGTGGTTGCTTATGCCTCGGATGCGGGAACGCCGCTGGTGTCGGACCCGGGGTTTGAACTGGTGCGCCTTGCCTTGGCCGAGGATCTGCCGGTGCATGCCGCGCCGGGTGCGTCCGCGCTGCTGGCAGCGCTGACGGTTGCGGGCCTTCCGACCGACCGGTTCTTCTTTGCGGGATTTCTGCCGGCAAAATCCGCAGCCAGAAAGGCGGCGCTGCGCGAGCTGGCGGCGATTCCCGGATCGATCATATTTTATGAATCTGCTCGTCGTATCCATGGCTGCCTTGGTGATATCGTTGAGACACTTGGGGCGACTCGGCGGGCGGCGATCTGCCGGGAGTTGACCAAGCGCCATGAAGAGGTGCTGCGGGGCACGGTCGCCGAACTGGTGACAGCCCTCGCGGACCGCGATCTGAAGGGCGAAATCGTGCTGATCCTGGACAAGGGTTCGGCAGAAGTGACCGATGACAGCGACGTGGAGGCGGCTTTGCGGGTGGAACTGCGCGATCACAGCCTGAAGGAAGCCGTCGCGCGCGTTGCGGGCCGGCTGTCGTTGCCGCGCCGCGACGTCTATCAATTGGCGCTGTCGCTGGGGGATGCACCGTGACCGAACATCTTCGTCAGCGCGGGGCGCGTTCCTTCCATGCCGGACGCTGCGCCGAAGAGGCGGTGGCGCGTCACTACCAGGTGTCGGGCCGGGTCATCGCCGCAGAGCGTTGGCGCTGCGCCCATGGCGAGATTGATCTGATCGCGCGCGATGGCGACGAGGTTATCTTCATC
Organism: Rhodobacterales bacterium; assembly: GCA_031368035.1. Classification (GTDB taxonomy): domain Bacteria; phylum Pseudomonadota; class Alphaproteobacteria; order Rhodobacterales; family Rhodobacteraceae; genus Stagnihabitans. The sequence goes on from JANLQT010000605.1 coordinate 828, forward strand.
GAAGTGAAGCAAAGCCGCAGCCATGCGGGCGCGGCGCAGCATTTGACGCCGCATCAGATGGGACGGATCGTCGCTGCCGCTTCGGTGTTTCTGGGGGGTGAACCCTTGGGACAGGCGACGCCGGTGCGGTTCGATCTGGCGATGGTGGATGGTGCGGGCCGGATCGAGGTTCTGGAAGGCGCCTTCGCCTGACATTTGCATCCGGCTTCCGCTTGGTCCATTGAAGGGCAAAGCAAATCGGAGGCGGACATGCACCTGAAGGTCGCGTTGCAGATGGACCCAATCGGCGCTGTCAACATCAATGGTGACAGCACATTCCGCATTGCCCTGGAAGCGCGGGCGCGCGGGCATTCGCTGTTCTATTACACGCCGGACAAATTGGCCTTTGTCGAGGGCCGCGTGACGGCGCGGGGCTATCCGGTCGAGGTGCGGCGCGAGCTTGGCAACCATGTCAGTTTTGGCACCGAGACCGAGGTTGATCTGGCGGAGTTTGACGTGGTCTGGCTGCGGCAGGACCCGCCCTTTGACATGGGCTATATCACCACGACCCATCTTCTGGACATGATTCACCCCAAGACGCTGGTGGTGAACGATCCGTTCTGGGTGCGCAATTGCCCCGAAAAGCTGCTGGTCCTGCAATTCCCGGGCCTGACCCCTCCGACCGCCGTTGCCCGCGATCTGGCCACCATCCGCGCCTTCAAGGCCCGGCATGGCGACATCATCCTGAAACCGCTGTACGGCAATGGCGGCGCCGGGGTGTTCCGGCTGGACATCAATGACCGCAACCTGTCCTCGTTGTTCGAGCTGTTCACCTCGTTCTCGCGTGAGCCGTTGATCGTGCAGAAATACCTGCCCGATGTCACCAAGGGCGACAAGCGGATCATCCTGGTGGATGGCGCGCCGATCGGCGCCATCAACCGGGTGCCGCAGGCGGGCGAGACGCGGTCGAACATGCATGTCGGCGGGCGGCCGGAAAAGATCGGCCTGACGCCGCGCGATCTGGAGATTTGCGCCGCGATCGGCCCGGTGCTGAAGGAAAAGGGCCAGGTGTTCGTCGGCATCGATGTGATCGGCGACTGGCTGACCGAGATCAACGTGACCTCGCCCACCGGCCTGCAAGAGCTGGAGCGGTTTGACGGCATCAACGGGGCGGCGCTGATCTGGGCTGCGATTGAAGGCAAGCGGCGGGGATGAGCGGCCCGCGCGGCTATTTCTTCGCCCCGACCGTCAGCCGATAGGCCACGGCCTCTGCCAGATGCGGTTTGCGCACGCTGTCTGACCCGTCAAGGTCCGCGATGGTCCGCGCCACCCGCAGCACCCGGTGATACCCCCGCGCCGTCAGCCCGAACCGCTCCGCCACCTTGCTAAGCAGCTCGCGCCCCTCGGCATCCGGCGTGGCGATTTCTTCCAGTAACGCCCCTTCGACATCGGCATTGACCCTGACGCCCGGATGGCCCTGAAACCGCGCTTCCTGCCGCCGCCGGGCCGTGCGGACCCGCGCCGCGATGCTGGCAGAGGTCTCGCCATTGGCGGGCAGGTCAAGGTCGGTATAGGCGACCGGGGGCACCTCGACGCGCAGATCAAAGCGGTCCATCAGGGGGCCAGAGATGCGCCCCAGATA
>JANLQT010000627.1:0-2995 GCA_031368035.1 Rhodobacterales bacterium
TGAATTCCGCCCCCAGCACATACAGGATGCACAGCACCGTCACCGTCCAGATCGCGGTGACCGGGGTGCGGTAATTCGGCGAAACGCTCGCCAGCGCCTTGGACCCGACCGGCATGCCGCCATCGCGCGAAAACGCGAACAGCATCCGGCTGGCCGAGGTGACCGTGGCCAGACCGCACAGCAGCTGCGTGATCAGGATGCCCAGATAGACCAGGTTCAACAGCCAGGCCGGCATGATCACGGACATCGTCCCGAAGAATGACCCCCAACCCGAAGCCGCCGCGGCGTCCATGTCCGGAATGGCCAGCACGATGGCGCAGACCATGATCCAGCCGATCAGCGAGGACCAGAACACCGAGGTGATGATCCCGCGCGGCACCGAAGTGGCGGCAGACTTGGTCTCCTCGGATGTATGGGCCGAGGCGTCATAACCGGTGATCGTATAGACCGGCAGCAACAGGCACAGAAGGAACAGGTAGAACATGTTGTTCGATTGCGGGAAGACATTGCCGCCCGCCTCGCCGGAATAGTTCTTGAACGTCCACAGCCGCGAGATGTCGAGGCCATGCTGGAAGGCCGCATAAAGGCTCACCAGCACCAGAACCGCCGTGGTGATGAAGATGATATAGCCCGAAATGTCGGTCAGGAAGGTCGTGACCTTGATGCCGACATGGTTGAAGATCGCCTGCGCAATCGTGATGACAGCAACAAAGCCGACGATCTGGGCCGGGGTCGTCCCGTCAAAACCGATCCAGGGCCCGAAGGTTCCGGCAAAGAAGAAAGCGGTGCCGATGTTGATGGCGCCCAGAACGGTGATCAGCCCCAGAAGGTTCAGCCAGGCCGTGATCCAGCCGGTGAAGCGGTTCCCCAGGATCGACCCCCAGTGATACAGGCCCCCCGCAGTCGGAAAGGCCGAGGCGACCTGCGCCATCGACAGGGCGAAGAACCCCGAGATGATGCAGCCGACAATCCAGCCGATACCGGCGCCAGCGCCGCCGACCGACGAGATCGCTTGCGGGAACGAATTGATGCCGCCCGACAGGATGCAGATGATCGAGAACGAAATCGCGAAGTTCGAGAACTTGGACATGGAGCGCGACAGCTCCTGGGCATAGCCCATGCCATGCAGGATTTTTACGTCCTCATGCTTGTCCGTGTCCGAGTAATTTTCGGCCATGGATACCCCTCTCCCATTAAGGTTGTTCTTGTTGTTGTTCCACAAGTCGGCGGTTTCCTGCCGACCCTGCGTCAGGAAAACCCGGAATTTACAGTCTGTCCAGCACTGAATAGATGTTTACAGAACGCGAGGCGAAACCCGTGGTGCAGATGTCGGTTTTTGCGGCCAAACGGCTCTGCCGGACTGGCGCGGCGCGGCGCAAGGGCCTAATCGGTCCACAGCAGGCAGCACTCCAACCGGCAGGGAAAGGCGCGGATGATCCTTCTGGACCATGGCCCGGACGGCAAACCGGCGGCGTTCGTGTCGCCGTGCGAGACCGTCGTGGCCTGGACCGCCGATCAGGTCCTGCCCGCGCTTGCCGTGCTGGATGCGGCCCGCGCCCGGGGCCTTTGGGTGGCCGGATCCCTGTCTTACGAGGCCGGATATGCGCTGGAACCCGCCCTCGCGTCCCTGATGCCGCCGCCGCAGGACACGCCGCTGCTGGCCTTCGGGCTTTACGACGCCCCCAGCGACCCCGCGCCGCTGCTGGACACTGCCCGCGCCGAGGCGCCCGCCGCCCGCATCGCCCCGCTGCGGCCTCAGGTCAGCCCGGACGCCTATGCCGCGGCCTTCCGCATTGTCAAAGACCACATCGCCGCCGGCAATTCCTATCAGATCAACCTGACCTTCCCCTTGGAAACCGACCTCCTCTCCGGCACCCCGCTGGGCCTGTACGGCGCCCTCCGCGCCCGCCAGCCAGTCGGCTACGGCGCCTATCTGGACCTTGGCGAAGGCCCCGTCCTCGTCTCGCGCTCGCCCGAACTGTTCTTCCAGACCACCACCTCGGGCCGCATCGAAAGCCGCCCGATGAAAGGCACCGCCCCGCGCGATGCCGACCCGGTGCAGGATGCCGAACTGGCGGAAGCCCTGCGCCATTCCCCCAAGGACCGCGCCGAGAACCTGATGATTGTGGACCAGCTGCGCAACGACATCGCCCGGATTTCCCGCGTAGGTTCCGTCCGCGTGCCCGAACTGTTCGCGGTGGAAAGCTTCGCCACCGTCCACCAGATGACCAGCCGCGTGATCGGCCAACTGGCCGAAGCCCCCGCCCTGACCCGCCTGATGCCTGCCCTGTTCCCCTGCGGCTCCATCACCGGCGCGCCGAAAATCCGCGCCATGCAGATCATCTCGCAGGTGGAACCGCACCCCCGCGGCGCCTATTGCGGCGCCATCGGCTGGATGGCCCCGGACGGCGCGTCCTGCTTTTCCGTTGCCATCCGCACCCTGTCCTTGACCGGCAACCGCATCCGCCTGAACGTCGGCGGCGGCGTGGTGCAGGATTCGACGGCGGATGGAGAATGGGAGGAAGCCCTGTGGAAGACCCGTTATCTCTCCAGCCTCATCCACCGGGCCTGACCCTGATCGAGACGCTGCTGTGGGACGGCACAGCCTTCCCGCGCCTGCCCCTGCATTTGCACCGCCTGACCACCAGCGCCGCCCGCCTCGGCTGGCCCGCGCCCCGCGTGTCCTTCCCCGCGCTGCCCGCCGTCCCCCTGCGCGTCCGCTTGACGCTGGACGCCCAAGGCCAGATCGCCGTGACCACCGCCCCCCTGCCGCCCGCCAAACCCCAGTGGCGCGTCGCCCTGCACCCCCAGCGCCTCACCTCCACCGACCCCTGGCTGAGCGTCAAATCCACCCACCGCGCGCTGTACGACACCGCTCGCGCCAACCTGCCTGCTACGCTCGACGAGTTCATTTTCGCCAACGAACGCTTAGAAGTCTGCGAAGGCACCATCACCACGATCTTCTTCGACCGGGGCAGGGGCCTGCGCACCCCGC
>JANLQT010000647.1:0-1842 GCA_031368035.1 Rhodobacterales bacterium
GGTCTACCGCAAACTGGATGGTGGACAGGCAATTGAGGTCGGAATGCACCACCACATTGGCCACATTGCGGTGCACGAACACCTCGCCAGGCTCCAGCCCGGTGATCTGGTTGGCCGGCACCCGGCTGTCGGAGCAGCCGATCCACATGTACTTGGGGTTTTGCTGACTTTTCAGGTTGGTGAAGAAGCCGGGGCGATCATGCTCCATCTGCGCGGCCCAGGCGCGGTTGTGGGCAAAGAGATCTTGAATGAAGGGCATAAGGGGCTGTCGGTCAGGTTGCGTACGATCAGAACTTGTCCGGGCGGACAAGTTCGACGTCCTGGAGAAAAGCCACCATCGCATAGTTGTCGTAATAGCGGATCAGGAAGTCTTGCAGCACGGTTTCCGCCAGCGCACGCGTGCAGATGACCTCGATGCGGATGTTGGCGGCCTCCCCCCACGCCGAGTCACGCACGCCACGGCGACCCTGGCCGCGGGCATCCAGAACGGTGTAACCGCGCACGCCCAGCCGCTTCAGGTCGCGCAGCAGGGTTTTTTCGATGGCGGCTTCGGTGATCACGGTGAGCACGGTTTGTTTTTCCGTCAGCAGGGTCATGGCGTCACTCCGGCGATTTGGCTGGCCAGCCAGTGGTAAAGCGGAATGCCAGCCACGATGTTGAGGGGAAAGGTCACGCCGAGCACGGCGGCCAGCGAAAGGGCCGGACTGGCTTCCGGCACGGCCAGGCGCATGGCTGCCGGCACCGCGATGTAGGAGGCACTCGCCGCCAGGGTGGCCAGCAGCGTCATCCCGCCGACCGACAGCCCCAGCAGCATGCCGCAGCCCAGCCCGAGCAGCGCCGACAAGAGCGGCATGAGCAGGCCAAAGGCGACCATGAACATGCCCCGCTGCCGCAGCTCACCCACCTGACGGCTGACGATCAGCCCCATATCCAGCAGGAACAGGGCCAGCGCGCCCTTGAACAGATCGAAGAACAATCCCTTGATGGGCGCAAGCCCCTCCGGGCCGGCCGCCCAGCCGATGGCCATGCCGCCCAGCAGCAGGGTCACGCCCTTGCCCAGGAAGGTCTCGTGCGCCAGCCCGCGCCAGTCGGTTTGCTTGCCCACGCCGCGCGCCAGCACGATGCCGACCATGATGGCCGGCACTTCCATGACGGTGAGGAAGATCGCCATTTGCGGCTCGAACGCGATGCCCCGGGTCATCAACCAGTTGACGCCCACCGCGAAGGTGGCCACGCTCACCGAGCCGTAGTGGGCCGCCGTCGCCGCTGCGTCCGCCCGCCCCAGGCGTCCCACGCCGCGCAGAAAGGCGAAGGCGATCAGCGTCTGCGCCGCCCCAAGAAGGATTACCGCACCGAGTTGCGGCAGCAGCGGGCCAATGGCCTGTTGCGCCAGCCCTTCCCCGCCCTTGAGGCCAATGGTCAGCAACAGAAACACTGACAGGGAGTCATAGAGGGCCGTCGGCAGCTTGAGCTCCGAACGGACCAGGCCCGCCGCCAGACCGAACAGAAAAAACAGGACGATGACGTCAATCATGGTGCGGCGCCGCCGGCGAAGGCGGCGAATAAGGCGCTGGCGAAAATGGATGGATGCTTTTCAGGGTTCATGGACAGGCATTGGATCACACCGGTACATCAACCCAACACCTGCGCGCAGAGGCGCGGGTCTGAGCTCTTCAAAAAGACTCATGAAGTCTCTGCAAACAACTCGCGCCCAATCAGCATGCGACGGATCTCGCTGGTACCAGCACCGATTTCATAGAGTTTGGCATCGCGCCAGAGGCGCCCGAGCGGGTAGTCATTGATGTAGCCGTTGCCGCCAAAAATCTGCACGCCCTCGCCGGC
>JANLQT010000358.1:0-4569 GCA_031368035.1 Rhodobacterales bacterium
GGTGGCTTTGGGCGGCGAGGCTTTGGCGCTGGGCGGCCTTGCCGCGGACGCGCCGGACGGCGAAGGGCGCATCGCGCAGGCGCTGGAATCGGGCGCCGCCGCCGAGGCCTTCGGGCGCATGGTGAAAGCCCAGGGCGGCCCCGCCGATTTCGTGGACCGCTGGCCTGACCGTCTGCCCGCCGCGACGGTGATCCGCGACGTGCCAAGCCCCACGCGCGGCTATGTCACTGCCATCGACGGGCAGGCTTTGGGCCTGGCCGTGGTGCGCCTTGGCGGCGGTCGCCAGCGCGAGGGCGACCGGGTCAACCCCTCGGTGGGCCTGTCCGATCTGGCCGGCATCGGCGAGGAGATTGGCCGGGGCGATCCATTGGCGATGGTCCACGCCGCCACCGAAGAACAGGCCGAAGCGGCGATCCGCACCTTGCAAGCGGCCTATCGGCTGGCCGAAACCGCCCCCGATGACCCGCCCTTGATCCTGAAGCGGATCTCGTGATGGCCCCGGCTCAGAACCGCGCCTTCCTGATCGTGATGGACAGCGTCGGCTGCGGCGGCGCGCCGGATGCGGCGGAGTTTGGCGATGAAGGCTCCAACACGCTTGGCCATATCGCGCTGGCCTGCGCGGCGGGCCGCGCCGATCAAGGCCGCCAGGGCGTGCTGCACATGCCCAATCTGGACGCTTTGGGCCTTGGCGCCGCGATCCGGCTGTCCACCGGGTTGGAACCGCCAGGCCTGACCGCTGCGCCCAAGGGCCGCTGGGGCGCGGCCGAGGAAATCAGCCGCGGCAAGGACACGCCCTCGGGTCATTGGGAGCTGGCGGGGGTGCCGGTGCCGTGGGATTGGCATTACTTTCCTGACACTTACCCAGCCTTTCCTGCCGATCTGACGGCGCAAGTCTGCCTGCTGGCGGGGACGGCAGGGATATTCGGCAACTGCCATGCCTCGGGGATGCCGATCATCGAAAAGCACGGGGCCGAGCACATGCGGACCGGCTGGCCGATCTGCTACACCTCGGCGGATTCGGTGTTCCAGATCGCCGCGCATGAGATGAGTTTCGGGCTGGAGCGGCTGTTGCAGCTGTGCCGCGACCTTGCGCCGACCCTGCATGCAATGAAGGTCGGCCGGGTGATCGCCCGGCCGTTTCTGGGCGCACCGGGCAGTTTCAAGCGCACCTTCAACCGGCATGATTATGCGATTGCCCCGCCCGCGCCGACGCTGCTGGATTGGGCGGCGGGGCAGGGCCGTGCGACGCATGCGATTGGCAAGATCGGCGATATCTTCTCGATGCAAGGCATCGGGACCTTGTCGAAGGGCAAGAACGACGTTGACCTTTTCGATCATCTGGACCGCCTTTCTGTCGAAGCTGAACCCGGTTCCATGACCTTTGCCAACTTTGTCGAGTTCGACACGCTGTATGGCCATCCGCGCGATGTGGCCGGTTATGCCCGCGCGCTGGAATGGTTCGACGCGCGCACCGGTCCCTTTCTGGCGCAGTTGAAACCCGGCGATCTGGCGATCTTCACCGCCGATCACGGCAATGATCCCACCTGGCGCGGCACCGAACACACGCGCGAGCGGGTGCCGGTGATCTGCGCCGGGGTGGGAACGGGCGGGATCGGGGTGCGGGGGTTTGTGGATGTGGGCGCCTCGGTGGCGGCGCATCTGGGGATAGGCGCGCAGGGACCGGGGCGGAGTTTCCTGTGACCAAGGCTGGGGGCTCTGCCCCCGGACCCCCGGGAATATTTATGGCTTCTGTGAAAGGCTTAGCGTGAAGAAGATCGAGTTGCATCTGCATCTGGAAGGCGCGGCGCCGCCGAAGTTCATCGCGGGGCTGGCGCGGGAAAAGCACCTTGATATTTCCGGCATCTTTGATGAGCGGGGGGACTATCGGTTCAAGGATTTTCCGGAATTTGCAAGGGTTTACGAGGCGGCTTGCAGCACACTTCAGCGCCCCGAGGACTACGCGCGCCTGACCACGGCAGTGCTGGAGGCGCAAGCTGAGCAAGGCGTCGTCTATACCGAGCATTTCCTGTGCCCCGCGTTCTGCGGCGCCAATGACATCGGCGCCTGGCGCGAATATCTGATCGCCATTCAGGAAGCCGCCGCGCTGGCCGAGGCGCAGGGCGGCATCACCATGCGCGGCATCGCCCTGATGATCCGCAATTTTGACCCGGCAGATGGGCGCAAGGCGGCGCGTGCGGCGGCAGAGACGGCGGGGGGTTTCCTTGTCGGGATCGGTCTGGCCGGTTACGAAAAGGCGGGGCGGATCAAGGACTTCGGCTGGGGCTTTGCCTGCGGGCAAGAGGCGGGGCTGAAGCTGACGATCCATGCTGGCGAATTGTGCGGCCCGTCCGAAATTCGCGAGGCTTTGGCGTTTTCGCCGCCGCGCCTTGGCCACGGCGTGCATGCGATTGACGATCTGGCGCTGGTGGACCAGTTGGCGGAAGAGGGCATCGTGCTGGAATGTTGCCCGGGGTCCAACATCGCGCTGGGGGAATACCCCGATTTCCGCCGTCATCCGATTGGCGAGTTGTATCGGCGCGGGGTGAAGGTCACCGTCTCGACCGACGATCCGCCCTATTTCCACACCAGTCTGACCCGCGAATACGAGGAACTGCACAAGGCGTTCGACTGGGACGAGGGCGTCTTTGCCGAGTTGAACCGCACCGCGCTTGACGCGGCCTTTTGTGACGCCGATACGAAAGCCAGGATTGCCAAGCTGCTGGAGGACGACGCATGACCCCGACTTTGACTGTGGTGAGCCACCCTTTGGTCCAACACAAGCTGACCTTGATGCGGGAAAAAGACACCTCGACCGCGTCGTTCCGCAAGCTTCTGCGCGAGATAAGCCTGCTTCTGGCCTATGAAATCACCCGCGAATTGCCGATGACCACCAAGGCGATCGAGACGCCCTTGTGCCCGATGGATGCGCCGACGATCGACGGCAAGAAGCTGGCGCTGATCTCGATCCTGCGGGCGGGCAACGGCCTGTTGGACGGGATTCTGGAGCTGATCCCGGCGGCGCGGGTCGGGTTCATCGGGCTTTACCGCGACCCCAAGACGCTGATGCCGGTGCAATACTACTGCAAGCTCCCCGACCATCTGGACGAGCGGATCTCGATCGTCGTCGATCCGATGCTGGCGACCGGCAATTCCAGCGCGGCGGCGGTGACGCTTTTGAAACAATCGGGCGCGAAGAACATCCGGTTTTTGTGCCTTCTGGCCGCGCCCGAGGGCATCAAACATATGCAAGAGGTGCATCCGGACGTGCCCATCGTCACAGCGGCAGTAGATAGCCACCTGAATGACCATGGATATATTGTCCCAGGTCTAGGGGATGCGGGAGACCGCATGTTTGGCACTAAATAGGGCCTGGCCCCCTTTACTCGGAAACAATCTTGCCCCATGCTTGGTCAAGCTTCTTGGGGGAAGTTCCACATGCGTATGCCCGTTTCGGCGGCCCTTCTGGTTTGGGCGGCCTTGGATCTCGCAGCCTTTTCTGGCGCGGCGCTGGCCCGGTTGAGCGGGCCGGTCAATCTGCCTCCGGCCAGCTTTCAGGGGCTGCAATTCGTCGATGCCAGGGGCTGTCTGTACCTGCGCGCAGGTTATGGGGCGCAGACGGTCTGGGTCCCGATGGTGGACGAAAGCAAGAAACAGATTTGCAGCATGGCGCCCAGTTTCGGTGGGGCAGGGACGGTGATCGCAGGGACGGTGGCCGCAGCACCCCTGCAAGCAGCACCCCTGCCAGCAGCACCCGTGTCTGCTGCCAAGCCCGTGCCCGCAGCGGCGCCGGTTGCGGTTGCCGCAGCGCCGGTGATCGCTGCCCCGGTTTTGGCAGCCCCGGCAGCGGCGGCCCGAGTAGCGGTGACCCAAGCAGCGGCGGCTCCGGCGGTGCAAAGCTATCGGATTGCGGCTTTGGGCTCCACGACGGCCAGTTGCACCAGCCGCGCCCCGGTGCTGGAGCGGGTTGTGCTGCGAAACGGCGGCACGGCTTTGGTGTGCACGCAGGGCGATGGCACGCTGACGGGGTGGAACCCGCCGACATTCGCGGGCGGCGCCGGGGTTGGCGCAGCGCTGGGCTATGCGGCCGCAACGCCGGAAACGATGCGCGGTGCCCGGTTGGCGGGCCCGGCAACCGCGCCGGCAGCGCCCAAATCCGCAGCCATGGCCCAAGCTGCGGCGGTCATTCCGCCGCCGCCCAAGGGTTGGAAACTGGCCTGGAAGGACGACCGGCTGAATCCGATGCGCGGCGTCGGCACGGCCGAGGGGCAGGCACAGATGGACGCGCGCTGGACGCGGGAGGTGCCCGCCAATCTGGTGACACAGGCAAGCCGGCCCGTGGTCTTTGCCGCGCCCGCCGCAAACGTTGCAATCGCGCCCCCGGTTGCGCCTCCGGTGGCGCGCGTTTCGACCATGTCGGCGCCTGCGACCAGGCCCGCCGCCGCCAGCCTGCGGGCGCTGTATGTCCAGATTGGCAGCTTCGCGGTGCCGGCCAATGCGGCAGGGGCTGCGGCGCAGATCACGGCGCTGGGCTTGCCCAGTGCCTCGGGCCGGATGACCAAAGGCGGCGCG
>JANLQT010000661.1:0-13100 GCA_031368035.1 Rhodobacterales bacterium
CTACTGGGGCTCACGCGACGTAGAGACGGCCTCGGACCTTGTGCTGGGGATCATCGAAGAAAACCCCGCCAAGGTGGACGGCATCAAGATTTCCCTGCTGGATCAAGCGCATGAAGAGGCGTTCCGCGCCCGCCTGCCCGCAGGCGTCCGGCTTTATACCGGCGACGATTTTAACTATGCCCCGCTGATCGCAGGGGACGGCACCCACCATTCCCATGCGCTGCTTGGCATCTTCGCCGCCATCGCCCCCGCCGCCTCTCAGGCGCTGGAGGCGCTGGCCCTCGGCGACCGCGCCACCTATGACCGCCTGTTCGCCCCGACCGTGCCGCTTAGCCGCGAGATCTTCCGCGCCCCGACGCGGTTCTACAAGGCGGGCATCGCCTTCCTGGCCTGGCTGAACGGCTGGCAAAGCCATTTCATCATGCCCGCCGGGTTCCAATCCTCACGCGATATCACCCATTACGCCGAAGTGTTCCGCCTCGCCGATCAGGCGGGCCTGCTGCGCGATCCGGACCTCGCCACCGCGCGGATGACAACGCTGCTTGCGCTGCACGGGATGTAAGATGGGACGCCCCACGATCATCGATGTGGCGCAGGCGGCGGGGGTGTCGAAATCCACCGTCAGCCTGGTCTTGCAGAACAGCACAGCGGTGAAGGCCGAAACCCGGGTGCAGGTGCGGCAGGCGATGGCGGACTTGAGCTATGTCTATAACCGCGCGGCGGCCAATTTGCGCTCGTCGCAGGGCGGGCTGATCGGGCTGGTGATCAACGATCTGCGCAACCCGTTCTTCACCGAATTTGCCACCAGCGTGCAGATGGCCCTGTCGGCCAAAGGCTATGCCGCCGTGGTCGCCAACACTGACGAGGACCCTGGCTTGCAGGCCCAGACCGTCGCCGCAATGATCGAACACGGCGTCTCGGCCCTGATCATCTCGCCCGCCTATGGCGACGAGGCCGCGACCTTCGGGCCACTGGAGCGGGCGGGGATTCCGGTGCTGCAGGTGCTGCGCCGCGTTTCGGACCGCTTCCCCTTCGCCGCGCCGGATTACGAGGTCGGCTCGCGGCTGGCGGCGCAGCACCTTCTGGCGCTGGGGGCAAAGACGGTGGCCTTTGTTGGCGGCGTGGCGGGGCGCGAAGTGACGGCGGAACGGATGGCGGGCTATCAGGCGGTGCTGGCAACGGCGGGCCGCGTGCCGCTGCTTCTGCCCGGCCGCCCGACCCGCGCCTTCGGGCGCGAAGCGGCGGCGTGGTTCTGCGACACGCATCCCGAAGTGGACGCCGCGATCTGTTTCAACGATCTGGTGGCCCTGGGCATGCTCGCGGGCTTTGCCGAACGTGGCCGCGTCGTGGGCCGCGATTTCCGGCTGGTCGGGTTTGACGATATCGAGGATGCGGGCCAGGTGTTCCCCGGCCTGTCCTCGATCCACTGCGGCGTGGCCGGGTTCGGGCAAGAGATGGCCGGGGTGCTGCTGGATTGGCTCAGCACCGGCACACGGCCCGCCGCAGAACGGCGCACCCCGGTGTCGCTGGTGGCGCGCGCATCGTCTTTGGGGGTGTCATGACGCCGGAAGCCCTGCTGCGCGCCCTGTTCGCCAAGGCGGTTGAAGTGGCCGACCCGATGCGGTCGCTGGCCGGGTTCCTGCCGGAAAAGCCCAAGGGCCGCGTGGTGGTGATCGGCGCCGGCAAAGCCTCGGCCCGGATGGCCGAGGCGGTGGAGGCGGTCTGGGGGCCCTGCGAGGGGCGGGTGATCACGCGCTATGGCTATGCCCGGCCCTGCCGGGGCATCGAGATCATCGAGGCCGCACATCCGGTGCCGGACCGGGCCGGTCTGGAAGCTACCGCGCGGATTCTTACGCTGTTGCAAGGGCTTGGCCCGGAGGATTTCGTGCTGGCGCTGATCTCGGGCGGGGCCTCGGCGCTGCTGGTGGCGCCGGTAAACGGCGTCACACTGGCCGAAAAGCAAGCGGTGAACGCGGCGCTGCTCGCCTCGGGCGCGCCGATCGTGCAGATGAACACGCTGCGCAAACACCTCAGCCGGGTGAAGGGCGGTCAACTGGCGGCGGCCTGCCGCGCGCCCGTGATGACGCTGATGATGTCGGATGTGCCGGGTGATGACATGGCCTTCATCGGGTCGGGGCCCACGGTGGGCGACAGCTCGACCGTGGCGGATGCGCGGGCGGTGCTGGACCGCTGGCAAGTGCTGGTGCCGCTGTCCGTGACGGCGGCGCTGGCGCGGCCTTCCGGCGTGGTGCCGCCAGGCGATCCGCGTCTGGCGCGGGTCACCAACCGCATCTTTGCCGCGCCGATCCAGTCGTTGCAGGCGGCGGCAGAACTGGCCCTGGCGGCGGGTTGCGACGTGGAAATTCTGGGCGATGCGCTGGAAGGCGAGGCGCGCAAGGTTGCGGGTGAAATGGCGCGATTGGCTTTGGCGCGGCAAACGGCAACAAGGCCGCTGGTGCTGCTGTCGGGCGGAGAGTTGACCGTAACCCGGCGCGGCGACGGGTCAGGCGGGCCGAACGCCGAATTTGCGTTGGCCCTGGCGCTGGCCCTCGACGGTGCGCCGGGGATCTGGGCGCTGGCTTGCGACACCGATGGCGTGGACGGTGCGGCAGAGGTGGCGGGGGCCGTCATCGGACCGGAGACTTTGGCCAAGGCGCGCCGCATCGGCGTTGACGCCGACGCGGCGCTGGCCCGCAACGACGCGCATGGGTTCTTCGCGGCGCTGGGTGATCAGGTGGTCACCGGGCCCACGCTGACCAATGTCAACGATTTCCGGGCGGTGTGGATCGCGGCTAGACCGGACTGACCAGCGGCTTGCCCGCGAAATGCGCCGTCAGATTGTCCCGCATCAACTGCCCCATCGCCTTGCGCGTCTCGGTGGTGCCAGACGCCGCGTGAGGTTGCAAAAGCACATTGTCCAGCGCCAGAAACCGGGGGTCGAAGGCCGGTTCATTTTCGAAAACATCAAGCGCGGCCCCCGCAATCGTGCCACTGGCCAACGCCGCGATCAGCGCCTCTTCATCCACATTCGCCGCGCGTGAGATGTTGATGAACAGCCCCTCCGGCCCCAGCGCCTTCAGCACCCCCGCGTTCACGATATGCCGGGTTTCGGCATTGGCCAGCGCCGTCAGGATCAGAATATCGCTCCATTCAGCCAGCGAAGCGGGGTCCGGCAGATAGGTCCACGGCACGTCCTTGGGGGTGCGCGAGGTATAACCGATCGGGCAACCGAAACCCTCCATCCGCTTGGCCACATCGACCCCGATCCGCCCCAGACCCAGAATCCCCACCCGGGAACCCCAGACCCGGCGCTGCAACGGAAAGTTGGCCTTTTGCCAGGCGCCCGACCGTGCCCAAGCCTCGGCTTTCACGATGCCGCGCGACAGGGCCAGCACCATGCCCACCGCCAGATCGGCGCAGTCGCCGGTCAGAACGTCGGGCGTGTTGGTGACGGCAATACCGCGCGCCCGCGCTGCGCCCAAGTCCACCGCGTCATAACCGACGCCATACACCGCGATCAGTTCTAGGTTCGGGCAGGAGGCGATCAGCGCGCCCGAACATCCGTGCACGCCGGTCGTGGCGATGGCGCGAACCTGCGCGCCATGTTCGGCCAAAAAGGCCGCCTTGTCCGGCGCCTGGTCATGGCGCAACATCTGGAAAGCGGCGTCCAGCGGGTCCTGATCCCAGGCCGGATAGCCCGCCACTTGCAGAACCGATGGTTTGGTCATGACACCCCCCGTTTTGCCGCGCACCTTGCCGCCTTGCGCCGGAAATGTCGAGGCTCACTGCGGGCCACCACCCTGCCAGGCGGCGACCAGTCCCTGATCCAGCGCCTCGGCCGTATCGGCCACCCGGGCGGCGAAGGCTTGGCCTGTGGCGGTCGGATCAGAGGCGGGGTTCTGGGCGATCACCTCGCGCAGATGCCGGGCAAGTTCGGCATTGATCCAGGCCCCGGCGCGCAGATAGCGGGTCAGAATCTGCATCTGGATCAAGGGCATGCCACCCATATGCTTGCGCCCGATGCGGCCGATCTGGCCATAGACGGCCTCGGCCAGCGCCTCGACATGTTGGGTGGGGACCACCAGAACCTTGCGGCGGTCATCCGGATCGCCGCGCCGGGCGAGGTATCCTGCCGCCACCATCCGGTCGATCACCGCGGTGACCGCGCCCGAGGTCAGACCCGCCTCGCGGCCAAGTGCGCCGGCCGGAAGGCTGCTGTGGCGGTGCACGATGTCAAGGCAGCGCGCATCGGTGCGGTTGACGCCCAGAAGCTGCGCGAACGCCTCGTCCATCTGGTCGGTCGCGGCCTGACTGATGCGCTGCGCCTCGACCAGCGCCTGCAGGGCCACGTCACGATCACTTGACAGGACGATATCTTGATTCATAAGATACTTTATAATCGAGAGAGCTGGGAATCGTCAAGTGGCATCAGAATTCGTGATCGAGGCGCAGGATCTGTCGCGCCAATTCAAGGCCCGCGGCGCGGTGATCGAAGCCGTGCGGAGCATCTCGTTCAGGGTGCGGCGCGGCGAGATTGTTGGATTTCTCGGGCCGAACGGGGCGGGCAAATCGACGACGCTGAAGATGCTGTGTACGCTGCTCCGGCCCACCGCCGGGCGGGCCACGGTGGTGGGCTGCGATCTGGCGTCGGATTCGCAAGGGGTGCGGCGGCGGATCGGCTATGTGGCGCAGGGCGGCACGACGGCGCGGGATGCCACGGTGGGGCTGGAGATCACCACGCAGGGGCGGCTGTATGGGCTGAGCAAGACAGAGGCGCAGGCGCGGGGCGAGGGGCTGCTGTCGGCGCTGGACTTGGCCGATGTCTGGACGCGGACCTGCGGGTCGCTTTCGGGCGGGCAACGGCGGCGGCTGGACATCGTGCTGGGGCTGATCCATCAGCCGGAACTGATCTTTCTGGACGAGCCATCGACTGGTCTTGACCCGCAAAGCCGGGCGAATTTGTGGAACCATATCAGGTCTTTGCGCGACACGCATGGCACCACGGTGTTCCTGACGACGCATTACCTGGACGAGGCGGATGCGCTGTCGGACAACCTGATCATCATCGACAAGGGCGGCATCGTGGGCGAGGGCACCTCGGCCAAGCTGAAGGCCGCGGTGGCGGGGGATGCGATTGCGCTGACCCTGCGCCGAGGCGAAGAAGCGGCGACGGCGGCAAAGGTGGCCGAGGGGCAGCAGGGCACCCATGTCGTGGCCGAAGGCAATGTGGTGCGCTTTCAGGTACCGCAGGCCGCGACCGCCCTGCCGCAACTTTTGCGCGAACTGACGGCGGCGGGGATCGACCCGATCGGGGTCGAAACCTCGCGCCCGACATTGGATGATGTGTTTTTGGCCCTGACCGGCCGGTCGTTGAGGGATTGAAGAACTTACTGGCGCGACACCTGGACGATCTTTCTGCGGGCCATGATCATGGCTTTGCGCAACCCGGCCTGGGTCATCATCGGGCTTTTGCAGCCGATCCTGTATCTGGCGCTGTTCGGCCCCCTGCTGATCAAGATGACCTCGATCCCCGGCTTTCCGCCCGGAGATGCCTGGCGCGTGCTGGTGCCCGGGCTGCTGGTGCAACTGGGCATCTTCGGCGGCGCCTTCGTCGGCTTTGCCATCATCAGCGAATGGCGCGAGGGGGTGATCGACCGCATGATGGTAACGCCTGCCGCAAGGTCCACCCTGATCCTGGGCCGGGTCTTGCGCGATGTGGTCGTGCTGGTGGTGCAGGCGCTGATCCTGATCTTCGCCGCCATGCTGTTCGGCCTGCGCGTCCCGCCCGCCGCCATCGCGCTAGCGGTGGCCCTTGTCGCCATGCTGGGCGCCAGCTTTTCGGCGCTGTCTTACGCCATGGGCCTTATCTTGAAATCCGAAGATGCCTTCGCGCCGCTGATCAACACGCTGGCCCTGCCGATCATGCTGCTGTCGGGCATCCTGCTGCCGATGACGCTGGCGCCGATCTGGTTGCAACGCCTGTCGGATGTCAGCCCGTTCAAGCACATGGTCGATGGCCTCCGCGCCATCTTCCGGGGCGAGCTGTTCAGCTTTTCCGCCGCGCTGGGCTTCGGCCTGTCAGTGGCGCTGTTGCTGATCAGCCTGTGGTGGGGCACGCAAGTCTTCCGCAACCAGTCGAAATGAGCCTTGCCGCAGGGCGACCCACGCCCCATCCTGCCGCCAAATCAGGAGGATGAGATGGGTTTGCTGGACGGAAAAACCATAGCGATCACCGGCGCGGCTTCGGGCATCGGGCTGGCCTGCGCGCGGGCCTGCCTGCATGAAGGCGCCAGCGTCGCGCTGGTGGACCGGGACGAGGTCGCCCTGACGCGGCTGTGCGCTGAGCTTGGCCCCAAATCCGCGCCGATCGTGGTGGACCTGTTGTCGCCCGCCAGCATCGACACTATGCTGCCCCAGATTCTGGACCGGTTCGGGCATCTGGACGCGTTTCACGCCAATGCCGGCGCTTATGTCGCGGGCGAGGTCTGGGCCGGCGATCCCGCCGCCTGGGACCGCATGCTGTACCTGAACATCAACGCGGTGTTTCGCACCATCCACGCGGTGCTGCCGCATATGATTGAACGCGGTTCGGGCGATATCGTCGCCACATCCTCTATCGCCGGGCACACGCCGGTCATGGTCGAGCCGATCTACACCGCCTCCAAACATGCGGTCACCGCCTTCATCACCGCGCTTCGGCGGCAGGCTTTGCCGCATGGCGTGCGGGTGGGCGAGGTCTCGCCCGGGCCGGTGGACACCGCGCTGCTGAAGGACTGGCAGCCTGCGCGTCTGGCCAAGGCCAAGGCAGACGGCGCGCTGCTGGACGCCTCTGCCGTGGCCGAGGCGCTGATTTTCCTGCTGTCGCGGCCCAAAGGCGTGACGGTGCGCGACATCATCATCCTGCCGCAGGCGTTCGATATCTAGCGGAACGGCTGGGACAAGCAGAGCGTTCGTGCCGTTTCAGCCGGAATCCCCTTGAAACTGCCGTCCCAGCGGTTCATTTCTGTTGATTTCCACCCAGAAGTGACCCACTTGGGCGCGTAATTTCCATTGAGAATTGACCCATGTGACCCTTTCCCCAAGGCAGCGTGCCGCGGGGGACAATGGAGTGATCAACATGGAACTTTTGAACCTGATCCGGCGCATGTCGCTGCGAATGAAGCTGCCGATCCGCGAGATCGCACGACGAACGGGGGCGTCGCGCAATACCGTCAAGAAGCATCTCAAGGCGGACACGGTCGAGCCGAAGTTCGCCATTTCGGACCGTCCGAGCAAGCTTGACCCTTTTGCCGAGACGCTTGCCGGTTGGCTGAAGTCCGAGGCCGGGAAGTCACGTAAACAACGCAGAACCCTGAAGCAGTTGCATGCCGATCTGGTGGCACTGGGCTTCACGGGGTCATACAGCCGGGTTGCAGCCTTTGCGCGTGATTGGCGGGCGGATCGGCAGAGAGAACAACAGACGACGGGGCGCGGCACTTTCGTTCCTCTGGCTTTTCGCCCGGGCGAAGCGTTCCAGTTCGATTGGAGCGAGGATTATGCGATCCTCGGCGGGGAACGCACCAAGTTGCAGGTCGCCCATATCAAGCTGTCGCACAGCCGGGCCTTCCTGGTTCGTGCCTATCTGCTGCAGACCCATGAGATGCTGTTTGACGCCCACTGGCATGGGTTCCGGGTCTTCGGTGGGATTCCGGATCGCGGGATCTACGACAATATGAAGACGGCGGTGGATCGTGTCGGCCGGGGCAAGGAACGGCAGGTCAATGCCCGGTTCCTTGCGATGACCAATCACTATGTCTTCGAGCCAGCGTTCTGCAATCCGGCATCGGGTTGGGAGAAGGGTCAGGTCGAGAAGAACGTGCAGGATGCCCGGCCGCGTCTTTGGCTGCCGATTCCGAGCTTTCCCGATCTGGCGGCGCTGAACCTCTGGCTGGAGCAGCGCTGCATGGAACTGTGGCGTGAGATTCCGCATGGCGGTCTGCCGGGCACGATTGCCGATGTTTGGACTGAAGAACAGGCCGCGTTGATGCCGCTGCCGCAGGCTTTTGACGGCTTCATCGAGAAGAGCAAGCGCGTGTCGCCTACGTGTCTGATCAGCTTTGACCGCAATCGCTACAGCGTTCCGGCGTCTTTCGCCAACCGCCCGGTCAGCCTGAGGATCTATCCCGAGCGTCTGGTTGTCGCCGCCGAAGGCCAAATCCTGTGCGAGCATGCGCGCCTGATCCAGCGGTCTCATGATGTGCCGCCGCGCACGATCTACGACTGGCGGCACTATCTGGCTGTCGTTCAACGCAAGCCCGGCGCCCTTCGCAATGGTGCCCCGTTCGCGGAATTGCCCAAGGCCTTCAGGCTGTTGCAGGCTCAGATATTGCGACGGCCGGGCGGCGATCGTGAGATGGTCGATATTCTGGCGCTGGTTCTGCATCACGATGAACAAGCGGTGCTGATCGCTGTGGAGATGGCACTGGAAGCAGGGGTCCCGACCAAGACCCATGTGCTGAACATGGTTAGCACCGATTGGTCGACGGCAAGACCACCAACGGCCCGACTCTCGACACCCCACAGGCGCTGATCCTGCACCGCGAACCCAAGGCCAATGTCGAACGTTACGACGGTCTGCGCGCCCAGATCGCCGGAGGCCGCCATGCGTCATGATCCAGCCAGTGCCGCCATCGTCATCATGCTCCGCAGTCTGAAGATGTATGGCATGGCACAAGCCGTCACCGACCTGACCGAACAAGGTGCCCCCGCCTTCGAGTCCTCGGTGCCGATCCTGTCGCAACTGCTGAAGGCCGAGATGGCCGAGCGCGAGGTGCGCTCCATCGCCTATCACATGAAGGCCGCGCGCTTCCCGGCCTACAAAGACCTCTCCGGCTTCGACTTCATGGCCAGCGACATCAACGAGGCCACGCTGCGGCAGCTGCACAAATGCGAGTTCCTCGACGGCGCCCAGAATGTCGTACTGATCGGAGGCCCGGGCACTGGCAAGACCCATGCCGCCACGGCCCTCGGCGTCCACGCCATCGAGCATCACCGCCGAAAAGTCCGCTTCTTCTCCACCATCGAACTGGTCAACGCTCTGGAGCAGGAGAAGACAAAGGGTAAGGCCGGCCAGATCGCCGAAAGCCTGACACGGCTTGATCTCGTGATCCTGGATGAGCTGGGCTACCTGCCGTTCAGCGCATCAGGCGGCGCGCTGCTCTTCCACCTGCTGAGCAAGCTCTACGAGCGCACCAGCGTCATCATCACCACAAACCTCAGCTTCAGCGAATGGGCCACCGTCTTCGGCGACGCCAAGATGACCACCGCGCTCCTCGACCGCCTCACCCACCGCTGCCACATCCTGGAGACCGGAAACGACAGCTTCCGCTTCAAGGCCAGCTCCGCCGCAGCAACCCGGAAAAAGAAGGAGGAACCGCATGCCTTGACCCCAGCCTGACCCCCGGAACATAACCCTCTGGTGGGTCAGTTCTCGATGCAAATCCCGGGTCAGTTTTGCGTGGAAATTAACAGTGAAGGCGCAGGCGATCCTGATCGAGAAGCTCCGCCATCAGCTTGCCGGGCACCGGGCACACCGGTTTGGGGCGTCGTCCGAGACAGCCGAGCAGCTGCAGTTGGCGCTGGAAACCAGCGAGATCGCTGCCGCCGCGATGACGGCACGGATGAAGCTGCCGGACATCGAGGAGAAGGACAAACCGAAGCGCCGTCCGATCCCCGATCATGTCCCGCGGATGGAGGTGGAGCTGACCCCGGGTGCGGATGCCTGTGCTGACTGCGGCGGCCGCCTGCGCCGGATCGGGGAGGATGTGACCGAGGAACTGTAATACGTGCCGGGTCGGTTTATCGTGAACCGCATTGTCCGGCCCTGCCTAACTTGCGCCTGCTGCGAACGCTTCGTGCAAGCGCCGCTGCCGTCGCGGCCCATCGAACGTGGCCGCCCCGGTCCTGGGTTGCTGGCGCATGTGCTGGTCAGAAAATATGCCGACCATCTGCCGCTTTACCGCCAGAGCCAGATCTTCGACCGCGAAGGCCTCGATCTGGATCGCTCCACACTGGCCGACTGGGTCGGCAAGACGACAGCCCTGCTGGAACCTCTTGCCGATGCCATCGGACGACATGTCCTGTCAGCCGAGGCGATCTTCGCGGATGACACGCCGATCAGCATGCTTGCCCCTGGCACCGGAAAGACTCAAACCGCAAGGCTCTGGAACTACGCCCGCGACGAACGCCCCTGGGGCGGCGAGGCCCCGCCCGCCGCCTGGTATCGGTTCTCCGGTGACCGGTAAGGCCAACACCCCAAGGACCATCTCGCCCGCTTCCGCGGCTGGATGCATGCCGATGGCTATGCGGGGTTCGAGGATCTCTACCGCTCGGGTGCCATCCGCGAGGTCGCCTGCATGGCCCATGTCCGGCGCAAGTTCGTCGACATCCACCGGTCGCAAGGCTCCCCGATCGCCGAAGAGGCCATTGGCCGGGTCGCGCAGCTCTACGCCGTCGAGAAAGAGGCTCGAGGTTCACCGCCAGACCGCCGCACGGAACTCCGCAAAGCGCACGCGGCCCCAGTCTTCGACGATCTGGAACGATGGCTGGTCCTGCAACTCACCTCAATCTCGGGAAAATCCCCGCTTGCATCCGCCATCCGATACGCTCTCACACGCATGGAACGCCTGCGCCCTTACCTCGACCACGGCATCCTGGAGTTGGACAACAACACCGCCGAACGCGGCATGCGCGCCGTTGCCTTGGGGCGGAAGAACTATCTCTTCGTCGGCTCGGAAGCAGGCGGCAAAGCCGCCGCCATCGCCTACACCCTGATCGAAACGGCCAAGCTGAACGCCGTCGATCCCAACGCCTGGCTCGCCGATACCCTCGCCCGCATCCCGGACTACAAGATCACCAAGGTCGATGACCTTCTGCCTTGGCGATGGAACCGGTAGCGGTCAGGCCGGACGCTTACGTAATTTGCGCACTCCTTTGGACTGAAGGCGTCGAGCAGGGTTCTCACGCGTCGCCATGCCGCTTCGATGGTGCGCTCGTCGGCTTTGCGGAACAGGGTCTTGAGCTTGGAAAATACCATTTGGATCGGGTTCAGATCCGGGCTGTAGGGTGGCAAGAACAGCAGATGCGCCCCGGCCTTTCGGATGAGTTGGCGAGCAGGCTGACCTTCGTGGCTGCCGAGGTTGTCGGCAATCACGATGTCGCCGGGTGCGAGGGTCGGCACGAGGCACTGGCCGACCCAGGCCGTGAAGCTGTCACCGTTGATCGTCCCGTCGAGAACGAATGGCGCTATGATGCGGTCGTGACGCAATCCGGCGAGGAAGGTCAGGGTTTTCCAGTGGCCATCCGGGATGTGTGCTGTGAGCCTCTGGCCCCTCGCGGCCCAACCGCAAGTCCGGGTCATGTTGGTCATGATCCATGTTTCATCCAAGAATACCAAGCGCTTGGGGTCAAGGCGATGTTGATGCGCGCGCCACCTGGCCCGGAACCGCGCCACCTTCGGGCGAAACTGCTCGCTGGCCATCAGCGTTTTTTTTGACGGTCTGACCCGCGGTCCGGACAAACCGCCAGACCGTATCATGGACGACATGCACCCCGCGGTCCGCCAGTTCCGCCGTGAGCGCCCGCATGGTAAGGTCGGGCTTTTCGGCGAGGCGCGCCAACAGCCAGTCTCCGGTCTCGCCCTTCAGCTTGGGGTGGCGGTGCCCGCCGATCTTGCCATGTCCTTGACCCAGCCCGGACTTTTGCCTTAGGCCAACCCGCACCGCCGAAGCCACCGAAACCCCGAACCGCTTTGCCGCCTGACGAACCGTCGCTCCTTCCCCAAGAGCCGTGGCGATCCGCATCCTCAAATCAATAGACAGTGGTAACGTCATCATCGCCCTCATCATACAGTGATGCGAGTGAAACACATTCCCGAAATCTTGGGAATCCCCAACAGAGATTCCGTCAAACGCAGACACGCTCTAGGGGGCGTCTTCATTTAGGCAAGCCATGCCATGGCACATGCGAGTGCGACGAAGCCGTGGAAGGACGCGACGGTCTTTTCGCAGCGCAGGGCGATGCGGCGGAAACGTTTGATCCGGTTGAAGAAGCGCTCGACGAGGTTGCGTTCCTTGTAGAGCGCCCTGTCGATCAGTTTGGAGCCGCTGCGCGTCGGGTTCTGCTTGATCTGCGCCGTTGCCCCGAGTTCGTTGGCAATGAAGTCGCGCAGGTGATCCGCGTCGTAGCCGGCATCCGCGATGACGTGGCCGACGCCCTGCATCCCTTCGAGTAGCCCGCGGGCCTGCGGGCAGTCGCCCCAATGCCCGGGCGTGATCCGGAACCGGATGGGCAGGCCGAGCGCATCGACCGCCGCATGGATCTTGGTGGTCAGGCCGCCCCGGGACCGGCCGATGGCGTGAGCTTCAAGCCCCCCTTTTGAGAGGTCGCGTCGGCGTGGACCTTCGAGATCGTCGCGTCGATCAGAATATATTCGAAGTCCGGGTCCTTGCATAACGCATTGAAAAGGCTGTCCCACACGCCCGACCGCGACCAGCGCCGGAACCGGGTGTAGACCGACTTCCAGTGACCGAGTTCCGGCGGAAGGTCGCGCCACGGCGTCGCTCCCCTGGCCAGCCACAGGCAGGCATCGACAAAAAGCCGGTTGTCCGTCCCGCTCCGACCGCGATCGCCTTTCTTGCCCGGCACCAGCGGTTCGATCCGCGCCCATTGGGCTTCCGTCAGGGTTCGTCTGCTCAAGATCGCCTCCGTTTTCGATCTTGAATCAGAAATCAAACCACGAAGGAATCCCTCAAATGAAGACGCCCCCTAGAGCTTCCCACCGACTCCATCGGCCTGACCCTGCTGGGCCTGCGCGTCACCGGCACCCGAGTGCTGGCCTTCCTCGCCTCGGTCCTGATCTGCATCGGCATCTATGTCTTCCTGGGCCGCACCAACATCGGCCTGCAAATGCGCGCCGTCGCCAATGACCGCGACCTGTCGGCTCTCTTGGGCATCCCGATCCTGCGCGTCGAAACCATCGCCTGGGCCATCGCGGGTCTGCTCGCGGGCTTCACCGGCCTGATCTTCGCCAACCTGATCCGGCTTGAACCTGTGGTCATCAC
>JANLQT010000668.1:0-2287 GCA_031368035.1 Rhodobacterales bacterium
AGTGTCGATCCGCTGATGGCGCTTGGCCACACCGTCGGCAGGGCGGGCGGCAAACTGGACATCCTGATCCGCAAAGGCAACCGCGGCCTGAACGCCCTGCGCGAGACTTACGGGCTTGGCGCCTCGCCTTGGGTTGAAGCGCAACTGGTGCGCGCCAATGCCGCCATGCACCCGCGCGCCACCTATGCCACGCGTCTGACCACCCGGGCCCGCGATCTGGGCTTTGACGGGGTGATTTGCGGCCATTACCACATCCCGGCGCTGGCGGATTTCGGCGGCATCACCTATGCCAATTGCGGCGACTGGCTTGACCATTTCTCTGCCGTGACCGAAACAGCGGAAGGCGTGTTGCAACTGGTGCGTTGGCCCGAACCCGTGGCCGAGGCTGCTGCTGCCAGAAACCGGATGCCGGGACGCGGCGTGCCTGCGGCTTGAACCTGAAAGACAACGGATGGTGACTGCCTTTTCCCTGGCCTGCGCCCTTCCGGCGCTGACGCTCGCCGGGGTCCAGGGGGTCAGTCTGGTGCTGGCCGCGCGCCACCTGGCCCGCCCGTCGCCAAAGCCGTCCGAGCCGCGCCCGAAGATCAGCCTGATCCGCCCGGTCTGCGGGCTGGACCCCAAGGACGAGGCGACGCTGGGATCGTCGTTCGGGCAGGACTATCCCGACTATGAACTGCTGTTTTGTGTGGCGGTGGAAGCCGACCCGGTGGTGCCGCTGGTGCGCGCATTGATGGCGGCACATCCACAGGTTCCGGCCCGGCTTCTGGTTGGCGAGGACCGCATTTCCGGCAATCCCAAGCTGAACAATGTGGCCAAGGGCTGGGCCGCCGCGCACAGCGACTGGATCGCGATGGCCGACAGCAATCTTCTGTTGCCGCCGGATTACCTGAGCCTGTTGCAAGCCGAATTCGGGCCGGGGGTCGGCATGGTCTCGTCTCCCGCGGTGGGGACCGAGCCCGAGGGGCTGCCCGCCATGCTGGAATGTGCTTACCTGAACACCCATCAGGCCCGCTGGCAACTGATGGCGGATCAGCTTGGCCAGGGTTATGCCCAAGGCAAGTCGCTGTTCTATCGCCGCGATCTGGTCGAGGCGGCGGGCGGCCTTGCGGCTTTGGGAAAAGATATGGCCGAAGATGTCGCCTCGACCAAGATGACGCGCAACGCGGGGCTGATCGTGCGTCTGCCGCCCGCCCCCTTCGCCCAACCCTTGGGGCGGCGGACTTGGGGCGCGGTCTGGCAGCGGCAGGTCCGCTGGGCCAAGGTGCGGCGGCTGGGCTTCCCGTGGCTTTACGCCTTGGAAATCCTGAACGGCGCCCTGCCTTTCGTCATCCTCGCGGCCCTGGCCCGCTTCAAACCCGATGTGATTCTGGCGTTTTTGATCCTGTGGTATGCCGGCGAATGGATACTGGCCGAGCGTGGCAACTGGCCGCGCGGCCCCCGGGATGTGGCGATGTGGATGTTGCGCGATCTGCTGTCCCCGGTGCTGTGGGTCAAGGGCTGGATCGGCAAGGGGTTTGAATGGCGCGGCACGGCGATGCAGGCCGATGACGCGGGTGCCTCTAAATGACCTTTGACACGTTGATTGCGGTGGTGGGCAGCTATGGTGCCATAATCCTGCTGCCCCTGTCGATCATCGAGGGCCCGATCGTCACCATTCTGGCGGGCTACGCCAGCCGACTTGGACTGTTTCAGATTCCGGTGGCCTTTGGCATCGTGGTTCTGGGCGATCTGATCGGGGATGCGCTGTTCTATCTGATGGGACGGCGCGGTCTGCGCCGCGTGCCGCAGAACTGGCTGGCGCGGCTTGGCCTGTTGCCGGACCGGGTTGCGTCCCTGTCCGAACATTTCGCTGAAAAGGGCGGGCGGACGCTGATTCTGGCCAAGATCACCCATTCCGCCGGGGCCGCCGTGATGGTGGCGGCGGGGCTGGCGCGGATGAACTTCTGGATGTTCATGTGGTATAACGTGCTGGGGACGCTGCCGAAATCTGCCGTGTTGCTGGCGCTTGGCTATGTGCTGGGCGAGGCCGCGACCCACCTTGGCCCGACCATCACCGAAGGGTCGATGATCGTGGCGGCGCTGATGTTCGTGGGGGGGGCGGCCTGGTGGTTCTGGCCGCGCAAGAAGCCGGAATGAGTGTCACCGTCCTGATCCCGGCCTATAACGAGGCCGCCCGGATCGGCGGCGTGCTCAGTGCCGTGGCGGGTCATCCGGGCGTCGGTGAAGTGCTGGTGGTGGACGATTGCAGCACCGATGCCACGGCTGAGGTCGCGGGCGCCGTGCCCGG
>JANLQT010000670.1:0-3478 GCA_031368035.1 Rhodobacterales bacterium
CGCCGCTGACGATATCCATATGCGAATACCCCAGCCGCTCCGCCTGCCCGCGCACCACCGTCACGAGGCCCGGATCAAACGCCACCGGGTCGAAATGCCCGACCTCCTCAATCGCGCAACCAAGCCCCAGCTCAACAGCCACCGCCGCCGCCGCCCGCTCCACCTCGCCGCGCATCAGCGTCAGCTTGTCGAGGTCCGGCGAGCGGATGTCCACCGTGAACACCACCCGCCCCGGGATCACGTTGCGCGAGTTCGGGTAAACCTTCACCTGCCCCACCGCCCCCACCGCGCCGGGTTGATGCGCCATTGCGATCTGATGCACGCGTTCGGTAATCCGCGCCATTCCCAAACCAGCGTTCACCCGCATCGCCATCGGCGTGGACCCAGTATGCGCATCCTTCCCGGTCAGCGTGATTTCCAGCCACCACAGCCCCTGTCCATGGGTCACAACGCCAATCGAGGCACCCGAAGCCTCCAAGATCGGGCCCTGCTCGATGTGCAATTCGAACATCGCCTGCATCTTCCGCGCCCCAACAGCCTCGTCGCCCACCCAGCCGATCCGCGCCAACTCATCCCCAAACCGCAGCCCGTCCAGATCCGCACGATCCTTGGCATACTCCTCGGTATGAATCCCCGCGAACACCCCCGAGGCCAGCATCGCCGGGGCAAACCGCGCGCCTTCCTCGTTGGTCCAGTTCGTCACCACCACCGGATGCCGCGTCCTGATCCCCAGGTCATTCATCGTGCGGATCACTTCCAGCCCGCCCAGAACCCCCAGCACCCCGTCATATTTCCCGCCGGTCGGCTGGGTATCCAGATGCGAGCCGATATAGACCGGCAGCGCCCCAGCTTCCGTCCCCGCCCGCGTCATGAACATCGACCCCATCGTGTCCACGCCCATCACCATCCCCTCGGCCTCGCACCAATGCTGAAACAGCAGGCGGCCCTCGGCGTCGGCGTCGGTCAGGGTCTGGCGGTTGTTGCCGCCCGCGATGCCGGGCCCAACCTGCGCCATCTCCATCAGACTGTCCCACAAACGCGCAGAATTGATGCGGATGTTCTCTCCAGGCCCGGTCATTGCAGTCTCCCCCAGCCGAGGGCGTCTTTGCACCCTTGCAGCGACTCGTTTCCTGACCGTATGGTCAGACCAAAGCGCACCACGGCCTGACCATCCGGTCAAGACGTTTGTTGAAAAGCTGGCATGACAGATCAAACTCGCCCCCCGCGCCGCACGGAAATCCGCCAAGTGAACGAGGCGCTGATCTGCAGTGCCGCGGAAAAGGTGTTCGCCGAAGCCGGCTTTGGCGGGGCGACCATGCAGCTGATCGCCGATATGGCGGGCCTACCCAAGGCCAACCTGCACTACTATTTCGCCACCAAAGAGGACCTCTATCGCCGCGTGGTGCAGAACATCTTCGAAATCTGGCTGCATGCCGCCGAAGCGATGGACGACGCCCCCGGCCCGGTCGAAGGCATCGGTGCCTATATCGAGGCCAAGATGGAAATCTCGCGACGGCATCCCGACGGGTCCAAGGTCTGGGCCTATGAGGTGATGCACGGCGCGCCGGTCGTCCAGGACTATCTGGAAACCACGTTGCGCGATTGGACCACGGACCGGGCGGCACTGATCCAGCGGTGGATCGACGAAGGTAGAATGGCGCGGATCAATCCCGAGCATCTGCTTTACATGCTGTGGGCCACGACCCAGCATTACGCCGATTTCGGCCACCAGATCGCCACGCTGAACGGCGGACCGCTCTCAGATGCCGAATGGCAGGCGGCCAAGGCCTCGGTCAAGGCCATGATCCTGCGCGGCATCGGGGCCTTGCCGTGACGAGGCGGCAGGAACGCCTACAGTCCCGTTCTCGCGCGCCCTTCAGATGCTGAACTGCCGGCCCCTGTCTGGCTATGGACGCTGATATCGCCTGAAACGGTCTACCCGTTGACGGCCGTGCCCTGGTTGCGCAGCGAAGCCGAGATCGGCCCAACTCCCTGCGCAGATCGAATGTTTTCGGTGCCCGGGCCCTGCCCAGTGCCGTCAAAATCTTCTGCTGCTGTTTCACTCGCCGGACCTTCCTCACGCGTTGGCGTTCTTCTGGTACGACGGGCATTTCTTTTTCGCCGTTCAATCTTCGGCCTTGGCATCGGGATCGACTTTGTCGGCAATCTGGTCATGCTGGTGCTTTGCGCCATAAGCTGGCGCGCAGCCCGGCGCGAGGGGCTGTGATGGTGGAAAGGACACTGGAATGACCGTTGACGAGCTGGCAGAAGAACTGGCCCCATTGGCACTGAAAAGGTTCAACGAAACCATTGCCTTGCGACTGGGCGCCCTGCTGGTGGCCATTGCCGAGGCCGAAAAGATGCCGGTCGTGATCAACATCCGCAGCGCCAACCGGACCTTCTTTCACGCGGCCCTGCCGGGTTCCACTGCGGTCAATGACAACTGGGCACGGCGCAAGTCCAACACTGCGCTTTATACCGGTCAGGCCTCGATGATCGTGACGTTGCGCTTTCAGGCCAGCGGGCGGACCCTGGCGATCGAGGGGCTTTCTTCGGCCGACTACGCCGAGTCCGGCGGCGCCGTGCCGCTGGTGGTGGACGGGACAGGCCCGGTCGCGGTCTGCACGGTCTCGGGCCTGACGCAAGAGGCGGATCATGCGCTGGTGGTCCGGGGCCTGCGCGCCCTTCGCGCGGAACTGGCGTGACCCGCGCTGGTCCTGGTTTGCGCCACGCGGCCGGACTGGCGGCGCTCACCCTTCTGTCCGGCTGCATCCTGCAAAGCGAAGTGCCGCTGATCGGCGAATCGGATGCGCGACTTTTGCTTGGCAAGGGCGCGGTTGCGCTTGACCTTTACCAGCTTGACTCCGCCAATCCCGGCCAGTGGCAGCCCGGTGACGAGCCGCATCTGACCGTCACGGCCGCAGGCAACCACTATGTCGTTCCCGACCCCGAGGATCCGAGCGACGCCTCCAAGATCTTCAACCTTTGGCTCATGCCGCTGGATGCCGGTCATGTCGCGCTCCAGATTTCCGACCCGGCCGGGATGCTGTATGGGCTGGCAGGCTGGGACGGCAAGGCTCTGACCGTCGCCATCCTGGATTGCAAATCCCTGAAGGATCACCCCGGGGCCGCAAACCTTGTGACCTTCGAGACCAGCGACTGCCACCCCAAATCGGGGCCAGCGGGCGCCAAGGCCCTGTTCACCGCCCTCGTTCCGATGATGCCAGAGCCGGGATTGCGCGCAATCCTCGCCCCCTGACGATTCACCGCAGGGGCAAATACTCTGCGGGGGTTTGGGGGCGGCAAGTCCCCATCCCCAAGCCGGCTCGCCGAAGGCGACAGGCGAGACAAAGACCCTTCGAAGCTCCGCTGCTTCACACCCGGCCCCTTGCCACGCGCGCGAAAATTGGGCACCGCTAAGCCAGCAGCCAAGGGGCAACCGATGACCCAAGCCCGCACCAAGATTCAGGCCAAGAAC
>JANLQT010000362.1:0-17443 GCA_031368035.1 Rhodobacterales bacterium
TTGGCGCTGCAAGCCGTGCCGAACGCCAATGCGGTCTGGGCCGGGGATCGGATTTTGAAACTGAAACCCTCGGACGTGGCCGTCGCGGTGGCGATCGAGGGCGGATTGTTCACGCCGGTGCTGCGCGATGCCGAGACCAAGACGCTGTCGGTATTGTCGGCGGAAATGAAGGATCTGGCCGCGCGGGCGAAGTTGAAGAAGCTGGCGCCGCATGAATATCAGGGCGGCAGCTTTGCGATCTCGAACCTGGGGATGATGGGGATCGACAATTTCGACGCCGTGATCAACCCGCCGCAGGGGGCGATCCTGGCGGTGGGCGCGGGCGTCAAGAAGCCGGTGGTGCTGAAAGACGGCACGGTCGGCGTGGCGACGGTGATGTCGGTGACGCTGTCGGTTGATCACCGGGTGATTGACGGCGCGCTGGGGGCGGAGTTCCTGAAGGTCGTCGTCGAACTTCTGGAAAACCCGCTGGCGATGCTGGCGTAAGGAAAAACGAAAAGGCCCCCCGGAGCTATCGCTCCGGGGGGCCTTTTTCTTTTCGGTGGGTCAGATTTCGTCGTTGATCAGCTGATCCATGGTAACCGAAGGCTGCGAGCAGCCCGCCGTGCCGATCACTTTGGCCGGCACGCCCGCGACGGTGGAATTGTGCGGCACGTCGTGCAAGACGACCGAGCCAGCCGCGATCCGGCTGCAATGGCCGATGGTGATGTTGCCAAGCACCTTGGCCCCGGCGCCGATCATCACGCCGTCTTCAATCTTCGGATGCCGGTCGCCGTCTTCCTTGCCGGTGCCGCCCAGCGTCACCGAATGCAGCATCGAGACGTTGTTGCCGACCACCGCCGTCTCGCCGATGACGATGGAATGGGCGTGGTCGATCATGATCCCCTGCCCGACTTTCGCTGCCGGATGGATATCGACGCCAAACACCTCGCTGACGCGCATCTGCACGAAATAAGCCATGTCGCGGCGGCCGTTCAGCCAAAGCCAATGGCCGATGCGATACGCTTGGATCGCCTGGAAACCCTTGAAATACAGCATCGGCTGGATGAACCGGTGGCAAGCCGGATCGCGGTCATAGACAGCCATCACATCGGCCCTTGCGGCCTGACCAAGTTCAGGCGCGGCGGAATAGGCCTCATCGGCGATCTCGCGCAGGATCTGCTCGCTCATTTCGCTGGAGGCGAGCTTGACGGAGAAGCGATAGGCCAGCGCCCGCTCCATCGTCGCGTGGTGCAGAAGCGAGGAGTGGATCAGCCCGCCCAGCAGCGGCTCGCCGCGGATCGCGTCCTGCGCTTCGCCGCGGATACGCTCCCAGACCGGGTCAACGGTCTGGACCTTCTGCAAAAGCTCTGCCATCGCATCCTCCTGTTCGGGCGCCTAGCCTAACATAGGAAGGCGCATCGCGACAGTCCAGCCTGCGACAGACCAGAGTGCGACAGTTCAGACGGGCGCGCGTCAAGCAACCGCGACTTGCACGAACGGGCCATTGCCGTAACGGTCCGAGACTTGCGCCACCGCAATGGCAAAGGCGCCGCCGACGCCGTCCGTCGCCTGATCGGTGGCGAGATAAGTCCAGGACTGCGATGTGACCAGCACCTCACGTTTCAGGGTCGGGCCAAGGTAGACGCGCACCGTGTAAAGTTCGGTCGTCTCGCCAATCGGCACTTCGGGCATGTCCCAGTTGTCGCCGTCCACCCGGGTCCGCCGGATCCAACTTGCGCTGACTGTGCTGCCGGGTTGGCCGGTCGTGGCCAGTTCGGTCACAGAATAGGGCCGCAAGCCGGCGCCCTGGAATGCCAGTGGCTGAACTGTGCGGTGGGCGCCGCATAGCCCTGCGCCTCGGCCCCGATGCGGTAGTACTGGCTGACACCGCGCAGCGAGGATGGCAGGGTGATCTGCGGCACGGCGCCGTCAACCAGCACAAAGATGCTGCCGACAGGCCATACCGTCGGCATCAGCCCGCCAGTGCCAAACTGTCCGCGCAACCGGTTGGTCAACTCGTAGGTGCCGGGCGCCACCAGAGTGGCGGTCGCAAACTGGAACAGCTCCCAGTTGCCGGGCGTGCCGTCGCCAATCGCTGCCATGTTCGGCCCGCTGAGCAGCGCCTCTTCCGTCGCCGAGGACAACTGCCCCGCCGAGACTTCCACCCGCAGCGGCGCGCCGCGGTCAAAGACGCCGGAGGCCGCCGCGATCATCGTGGTCTGCGTCGTGCCGATTACCGCGCGATAGGACAGCTCGGTGTTCAGCGCATAGCCGTCATCGACCGGCGCCGACCAGACCGCTACCGTGCCGGGCCATGGGTCCGCCGTGACCGCCACATGAGGCGCTTGCGGGGCTTCGTCCCCGGTGATCAGCGGCAGATCGAGGAAGGTGCCATAGACCGGCAAGGGCGTCGCAAAACCGGTTCGCACCGGATTGTCCAGCGCATCAGGCCCGGAACCGTAGCTGCCAGGCTCGACCCGGATGGCGTCCACGCTCAGAACTTCGGTCTGTTCGATCCGGTCGATCCGGTAGCTTTCGCCTCCGATTTCAATGACATCCCCGGCGCCGAACTCCATGGCAGAGCGCGGCAGATCAAACGAGGCGACATCCCGGGCCACCCGCGCTTCCGCCAGCCATCGTTCGGTCACCCCGCGCGCTTCGGGGCCGGTCAGAACCAGCGGCAAGTCGCTTTGCGTGACCACGGAGGAGCTGTCGTCCGGGAAGACCGCTTCGGCCATGCGCGCGTCAAAATCATTGTCGGCTTCGAAAAAGCTGACCCGCACCCGGCCGGATTGTTCGGCGCTGCTTTGCCGCGTGGTGGTCAGGCTGCCTTGATCCGCCCCCCGGAACACCAGGAAATCCGGATCATAGCTTGCCTTGGCATAACCGTCCCGCGTGCGGAACTGCAACACGCCTTCCCGCTCGACCGGATCGAATCCAAAGGCCAAGGACAGGACCTGCAAGGCCGAGCGCGCGGTTGAAAGGCGATCCAGCGCATAGCCATGGACCACGCCGTGGGCCAGGGTCGGATCGATATCCGTCACCCCGGCCCGCTCGCAAATCTCGGCAATGACCCGTGGCAGGGGCTGGTTGGCCGAACGTCCGTTCAGCCAATGACCCGCCTGATAATTCGCGGCATCGCCCCAGACATCGGCCCGCCCCGGAAATTCCGGATAGGGCCGCGCATCCCAGGCCCAGACATGGGCGCGGTCCATATCGATCATCTTCCCGGCATAAAGTGTGGACGTCGGGTTCTTCGCGGGATCGGTCCAGTAGTCATGCATGGCGCGCAGGTACTGCATCTGGATGTAATCGTCGCGCTGGCCGTTGGAATCCCGCGGCAGGGCGGATTCGGACGACTTGGGGTCCAGAAAGACATTCGGCTGGTTCGCCGCCTTGTCCAGCGCCGCGCAGCCGTATTCGGTGAACCGCACGGGTTTGGATTGCGGCACCCAAGCCGTGACCCCTGTCTGCCGCACTCCGGCCAGACGCTCATGATGCGACTGGAGCCACCAGTTGCGGATATCCTTGAAGCGGTAGATCCAGTCCTCGCCATATGTACCGTCCACGATTGGCTTGCGGTTCTGGTAGGTTACGCCTTCAGGGCCATCATAATACCAGTCAAACCCTTCGCCGCCCTCGATATTCGCCTTCAGATAATCAAGGTTGTAGATGGAACCCCAGGCGGCATCGGCATGTTGGTTGCCCTCGCGCCAGTCCGACAGCGGCATGTAGTTGTCGATCCCGATAAAGTCGATATGCGAATCCGACCAAAGGGGATCAAGGTGGAAGTAGACATTCCCATCCGCCTGATAGCCGAAATATTCCGACCAATCCGCCGCATAGCTGACCTTCGCGCTTGGCAGCACCAATTTCACCTCGGCCGCAAGGGTTTTCAGCGCCACCACCATCGGGAACGCATCGGCAGCGCCGCGCACCTGCGTCAACCCGCGCAATTCCGAGCCGATCAGGAAGGCATTGACGCCGCCCGCCGCCACGCACAGATGCGCATAGTGCAGGATCATCCGCCGGAAGCTCCACTCAGCGGGGCCGGAATAGGTCACGCTGGAGCCGGAAACGGCAAAATCGGACACCGACGCCGTACCCATGAAGGTCGCAACCTCTGCCGCCGCCGCTGCGGTCCGGTCGGGCGAACCCGCCAATCCCGGGGCGAGCGACAGCGTGATCCGTCCCCGCCACGGCAGCGCCGGTTGCCCCACCGACCCGGTCCAGGGATCGGGCAGAGTGTTGCCCGACACCTGATCCATCAGCAGGAAAGGATAGAAGGTCACTTCCTTCCCCGTCGCCCGGATCGCTTGAATCGCCTGCACCACCGACGCGTCGGTCGGAGTGCCGCCATAGATCGGCAGCCCGTCCTGGCTTGGGATCACTGCCGCCCCCGCGCGGACCTGACCCGAGACTCTCCAGGCCATCCCGGCCGCGTCCCTCGCGGTCGGCTCCACTTTCGGGCGCACCGTGCAAGTCCCGCAGCGCAGGTCCGACCCGAACCAGCTGACCACAAGCGACACCGCGCCGACATTCGGCATCTCGCGCTGCAACGCGTCAAACGAGGTGGTGAAGTCGGTCAGGCCCGAGGCGGAGTGCACGTTGACCGTCTGGCTGACGCCCGGCGCGGTTGTGGTGTACAGGGGCGTGGTCGCCAACGCATATTCCCCGGTCCCCGGGATCAGCGCCACGGCGCGCACCGAATCCGCAATGTCACGGATCGGGGCGGCCAGACTGCCCTGTGCCTGGCGGACCACTTCAAAGGTGAATTGCGGCACGCGGTTGCCGAACCTGCCCAGCGCGAGGTCTTCGATCACCACATAGGCAATGCCCCGAAACGCCGGCGCCTGGCCAGCGCCTTCGACCGTCTCGATCTTCGGGTCCGGCATCTGGACTTCGGACCCGGAATAGATGCGCAACGACATGCTGTCGGGCGCAATCTCCATCCCGTCTGCCCAGATGCGCCCCACACCACGGATTTCCCCGCGGCACAAGGCGATCGCCAGACTGATCGAATAGCTGAACGTCGTCGTGGAGGGGGTGGCGGTGGTGCCCTTCCCGCCGCCGCTTGAGGTCTGCGTCTCCAGAAACCGTGTCGCCCAGATCACCTGACCGCCAACACGCGTCCGGCCCCAGACCTCGGCAACCGCTGCGCCATCGGTTGCGCCCACCAGCCGGAACTGTTCCACCCGGCCGGTCTCGACCGAGTCGGACCCCATGCCCAGCAGCCGCTGGTCGATGACACGCCCCACCGTCGCGCCGACCGCACGGCCGAGAACCGCGCCCGAC
Organism: Rhodobacterales bacterium; assembly: GCA_031368035.1. GTDB lineage: Bacteria > Pseudomonadota > Alphaproteobacteria > Rhodobacterales > Rhodobacteraceae > Stagnihabitans. Next base: position 5,278 of record JANLQT010000362.1, read on the forward strand.
AGGCCCAGCAGCGTGCCGCCAAAACCCGATCCGATGGCCGCACCCGCCGCCGACAGAAGAATGGTCGCCATGAGTTGCGCTCCTAAGGGAAAAGGTCAGTTACGGGAAGGACAGGCGCGCCGCGATCCGGCGCTGCCAGGGGGAGGTCAGCGCGACATCAACGACGCCGTGGCCCGAATAGGCGTGGATGAACCGGGGCGAGGCGCCGCCTTCGCAGATGATGCCCAGATGCTTGGCAACCCCCTGCACCCGCATCCGGAACACCAGCACATCGCCTACCGCGAAGCCCGGACCCGCCGGTTTCAACAGCGCCTGCGCCGCCTGCAGCAGGTCCTCGCGCCCCGAAGCCTCGGACCAATCTGCCGTATAGGGCGTGATCTGCATCGGCTCGGCGCCATAGACCGCCCGCCAGACCCCGCGCAGCAGGCCAAGGCAATCCGCCCCCGCCCCCTTCAGGCTTGCCTGATGCCGATAAGGGGTGCCGAGCCAGGTGCGCGCTTCCAGCACCGCCCGCTCGCCATTGGTCATTTCACCAGGCTCCCGCCGTTGTTGACCGTGCCCGAGACGGGGTGAGAGGTCAGCCAATCTTCGCCAGGCAACTGGGGAAAGCCCCGGAAGTTCAGGAAATTGCTGAACTTCGTCTGGCAGGTGGTGTTCAGCTTGTCACAGCCTGCCTCCAGCCGAAGCACATCGCCTGCCGCCGGTTCAATGGCGAACTTCGACCACAGCTCGACCGTGCGTTGGCCATCGATGGTTTGGTCGAACTTCACCAGCCCGACCTGCCCCGCACCGGCGCCGGTCTGAACCGTACAGCGCCCGCGCTCCAGCCAGCCCTCGGCCGTGCTGCCCAGCGCCGCGAACAGATAGCGGCCCAGCGCATCCCGGCCGACCAGCGGCACATCGAAGCGAAAGCCGGCCAGTCCCAGATTGAACTTGCACTCGCCGTCCCCCAGCACCGCCGTGCAGGTCTTGACATAGACCTTGCCGCCCATCTGGTTCAACGCATCCGTCAGCCCGCGCAATTCGACGTTAAACGCCCCGGCAGTTCGAGCCACTTCGCCAAATGACCCGCGAAACAGCATCATCCTTGCGCCGACATTGGCCCAGTTCACCATCCAGGCCGTGATCTCCGCCCCGTCAAACCGCCCCGCCGCAATGTCTGCCTCGCTGATCGAGGCGCTTGACAGCGCCCCCATCGCCTCGCTGTTGTTCACCGACAGCCCCGTGCCGGTCTGCAACGCCCTCGCCGTCAGACCCGAGGCCGCCCGATAGGTCACCCCGCCAAACGTCAGATCGCGGTCGTGGTCGGTGAACCCCAGCACCAGCCCATCCGCCCGCGTCACGCCCCAGCACTGGCAAGTCGTCGTTGTGCCGGTCGCCAGATGCGCCAGAAGATCCTGCTTCGCGCTCATCAGATCCGCACCTCCGCCACGGGCACATCGGGCACTTCGCCCGCCTGGAACGAAGCGACAGAGACCGCGATCCGGTCGGTGTCAAACCGCACCGGCACGTCGAACTCGAACCCCGCCGTCACCAGCGCATTGATGTCGGGCGCCAGCGTGAACGTCACCAGACCCGTCGCCGCATCACAGGTGAATTCCGTCCCCTCGACCTTCGGCAGCCCCGCCACCGCGAGTTTCACCGTCCCCGCGACCGGCTTGGTGATTGGCCGGGCATAGCTTGACGGGCCGGACAGATAGACTTTTTGCAACGCAAAGATCCGTTTCACCCCGTCGCCGCGCCCGATCTCGGTGTCCGTCTCACTCACCCCGGCCGAGGGCAGGCCGGATTTGTAATCCGACCAATCCTTCCAGCGGAACCCATACAACGGCCCCATCCGCCCTTCGAAAAACGCGATCAGGGCCGACAAATCGTCCAGACTGCGCAGGCCCGATCCCGCGTCAAACCGGTGCAGCGAATCCGCCCAGGGCGTGTTGCGCTCCTCAAAGCCATTGGCCAGCGTCACGATCTCGGTGCGCCGCTCCGGCCCACCGGTCGATCCAAAACTCAAATTCGCCGGATAGCGGATTTCGTGAAATTGCATGTTGTCCTCACTTGTTCCGCTGGCCGCGCGACAACGCCCGCATCGCTTGCGCCGCAATCTGGGACTGGCTGCGCTGGAAGCCGCCAACGTCCGGGGTCGAGATGTTCATCACCACCGTCACCGGCCGCCCGCCATGGCCCGAGGCTTGCACCCCCAGCTTGCCATCCGCGCCCCGGGTCAGCGGCATGATCGCCTCCGGTCCCGCCTCGCCCATCAGGCCGGTCGCGCCGCGCATCGGGAAGTTCGTGGCGCTCGCCACCACGCCGCCCTTGGCAAAGGGGATCACCTTGCCCTGACTGAACGCGCCGCCCTTCTCGAACGGCATGATGCCGCTGAGAAGGCCGTTGATCCCCTTGGCCAGTGCATCCCCCGCAGCGGCCTGCACCGGCTTCAGCGCGACGTTGTAAACCGTCTGGCTCATCGCATCGCCCACGCCCTTCAGCGCGTCCGACAGCTTCTGGCCGTCCAGCACGACATTATCGAAAGCCCGCCGCAGCCCGCCGCCAAAGCCCGAGGCAAGGCTGGACACTTCGCGCTCGGCAAAGACCATCGAATCCTTCATCTTGTCCAGCTCGCCGCCAAAGGACGAGACCATGGACACGCCCGTGCCCAGACTCTGCTCCAAAGCCGCGATCTGCTCGTTCAGGTCGGCAATATCCGTCATGTCACTCCCCTTCCGGTCCAGGTTTTGCGTCGGGGAAAGCCGCCGCCAATTCCTCGAACCGCGCCCGGGTCAGGGCCGGCGTCTGATCCGCCCCCAACATGATCCTCAATTCCACCGGCGACAGCCGCCAGAACTCCGCCGGAGTCAGGCCAAGCCCCTGCAGGCCCACCCGCATCAGCCCCGGCCAATCGATCCGGCTCACGTCTCGCCCGGCAAGGCGAACGCGCGCGCCAGCAACTCCGCCGCCACCCGCGCCGCGCCCAGCGGGCCGCCCGAAATCTCGGCTTGCAGCAAATCCGCCGCCGTTCCGATCCAGCCGCCGCCGCGCAGACCCGCCACGATCAGCGCCAGCACATCGCGGCTTGAGAATTTCTGCCCCTCGAACCGCTCGACCAGCGCCAGCATCGAGGTCTCGCCAAGCTGCGCTTCCAGTTCGGCCAATGCGCCCAAGGTCAGCTTGGCGACATGCGCCACGCCGTTCAGCCGCACTTCCACTTCGCCTGCCCACGGGTTGCTCATCAGATCGCCGTGAAGGTCAGAACCCCGGCCGAGGCGAGCGTCATGTCATAGCTCGCCTCGCCATTGTAGGTGCCCGAATATTCAATGGCGGTGATCTGGAACAGGCCCTGGATCACCCCGAAACTCGGCACGATCACCTGAAAATTCGGCACCTCGCCGTTGAAGAAGATCTGCTGCGCCCGCGCATCCGTCGCCTGATCGCGGAACACGCCCGACCCGGTGACCGAGGCCGCCTTGACCCCCGCGCCTGCCAACAATTCACGCCAACCCGCGCTTTCCAGACTGGTCACGTCGACCGTTTCGGCGTTCAGACTGATCCGCGTTGCGCGCAGACCTGCCATGGTCTGAAAGCTGCCGGTGTTGTTGATATCGACCTTGATCAGCAGGTCCTTGCCGTTTTGCACAGCCATTCGTCATCTCCTTGAAAGGAGGCTGGTCCCGCCGAGGCAGGAATCGCCGTTAAAGGTCCGGAAAAGCTTAGAAATCCACCCGAGCGCGGAAGGTCATGTCGATGCGCCGGCTGTCGCCCTGTTCCAACCGACGCGCCACCGCGCGCTGGAATTGCAACCCGACCAGCGTGCCCGCCGTCAACGTCAGCGGCGCGTTGATCAACGCCGCCGAAACCGCCGCCGCCGCCGCCTTGGCGGCCAGAAACCCCTTGGCATCACTGATCACGCTGACCTGAAACTGATGCTCGGCCCCAAGGCCGGTGGCATCGCCCTTGTCGATGGCGGTCTCCGGCCCCAGCAGAACGAAGGTCCCCTTTCCCCCCCCGGCCGGCACCTCGTCCACCACCGAAACGCCGGTCAGCCCTGCCCATCCCGCCAGCCGGGCATAGACCGCCGACTGAAGCGCCGCTGCTGCCTGATAGCTCATTGCGGCACCTCCTCACGCGCGAAACAGACAAGATACAGCCCATCCGCATCCCGCTCACTGACCGCCAGAATAGGGAACAGGCGTGTCCCATCCCGAAACCTTTGCCCCGCCAAGGGCCGCTGCGTGGACCCAACCCTGGCCCCCCGCACCGTGATCCGCAGCGGCACCGAGGCGAGCGTCACCTCCACCCCCGCCACATCCCGCCCGCTGCCCGGCGCGACCTCGGCCCACAGCGAGCCGACGGTGCCCCAGGTCTCGCTGAACCCCCCCGCCCCATCGCTGGCGCGCACCTGCGCCTCCAGCACCAGGGGCCGGTTCAGCCGGATGTCCTGGCTCATGCCTTGCCCCCCAGCAGCCGCACCGTCCGCCAGCGCTCGATCAGCGCCAGCACCGCATGCGGCAGGGCCGGGCTTTGCTGCCCGTTGTCGTGGCGGTCCTCGTAATAGACTGCCGCGAGGATCAGCACCGCCTGCGACAGATCGGCCGGCACAAACGTCCAATCCGCGCCGAACCCCGCGCTGAACACCACATCCACATGCCCATAGCTCGGCACCGCCGGAAACAGCACGCCCACCGCCGCCAGCTTGGGCCGATGCGTGTCCGGCACCAGCCTGTAGGTGGTCGTCACCAGCGCCGTATTCACATTGGCCGAATCCACCAGCGTCACCGAGGTCACCGCCGACACCGGCGCGACCGGCAAGGTCTGCTCGTCCAGCGACTGCCAGTCCTCGATCCGCAGCTTGAACGACCGCGAGACCAGGGCCTTGCCGACCCGCCCTTCGATCGTCGCCACTGCCGCCCGCAGCACGCCATACAGCACCGCGTCCTGCAGCGTGTCCTCGCCAAACCCGGTGCCAAGCCGCAACTGGTTCTTGAAGGCCTGCAAGGGCAGCGCGCTGTCCGGCACATTCGTCAGCTCTGTCAGGATCATCGCCCGCTCCTTTTACCCGCCTGAAATCGGGGGCGCGCACCCCGTCCGCGCGCACCCCCGGCACCGGCCCCCCCGCCAAAGGGCCAGTGAGCCTTTACGAAACCGCGATCTTCAGCAGCTTGATCGCCGCATAGTCGGTGATGTCGCCGCCGACGCGCTTGGAGGCATAGAACAGCACGTTCGGCTTGGCCGAGAACGGATCGCGCAGAATGCGCAGGTCCGGACGTTCGGCGATGGTATAGCCCGAGCGGAAGTCGCCAAACGCGATCGGATAGGTGTTGGCGGCAATGTCCGGCATGTCCTCCAGGATCACCACCTTGTAGCCCATCAGCGTCGAGGGCTGGCCCGACTGGAAGCTGTCCATCCACATGAACCGCCCGGTCGAGTCCTTGATCTTGCGGACAGCGCCCGCCGTCTTGGAGTTCATCACGAAGGTCGCATTGCCGCGATAGTCGGCGGCCAGCGAGTAGATCAGCGTGACGATGCAATCGATCGGGTTGGTCGAGGCAAAGTCGCTCGCAAAGCCGGTCGGGATGTAGCCAAGCTGGCCCCAGGTCCAGGACGCGTTGGCGATCTTGGCCGGAAGCATGATGCCCTTGGGCATGTCGACGCCGGTGCCGTTGATGAAGGCCCCCGCCTCGGCACGGATGAACCGGGTGGCGATCTTCTGGCTCAGCCAGGCTTCCACATCGAACGCCGCATCGTCCAGCAACCGCTGGCTGGCCTTCGGCATCGCCGAAAGGTCATTCAGCTTGATCGAGATGCGGTTGATGTTCGGCGTCGTCGATTCCGTCACCGCCGAGGCTTCCGTCTGCCAGGCCGAGCCGACATCGGTGTTGTCCACGATCACGTCATAAGACGTCGCATCGATCTGCACCACATTGGCCATCGACCGCAGCGAGGTGGTCGAGGACAGCATGGACGCGATCGTGTCCGACATCTGCGGGTTCAGAAGGTAGCCGCCGTCCGCCGAAACGGCGGTGGACATGGCCTTGCCTTCCAGGTTCAGGCCGCGCAGCCCGTCATCATCGCCGGTGCGCAGATAGGCGGCCATCGCCTTGCGGTGCGGCATGTCCATTTCAGCCGCAGCCGACAAAGCGGGGCGGGCAAAGGTCGAAGTCTTGCGGTCCAGCATGGTCAGTCGCTCTTCCTGTTGTTGCAGAGATTTCTTCACGTCGCTCTGGAAGATGTTGAAATCCCCCAGAAACCCAGCCAAGGCGGATTTCACTTCCGCACCCGGATGGACAGGCGCGGGGAATACTTCCCCGGCCCGAGCCTTTGTCTCGGTCATCAGATTTTCCTCAGGTTGGTCGTGAAAGCCGGCCTAAACCCGGCCCATCGTTTCGCGGGCAGCTTGCAGCAGCTCCGCCACCTCACGCCAGGCATCACCGTCCAGGCTTTCGCCCTTGGCCGACACCCGCGCCTCGGGAAGCATCGGGAAGGTCACCAAAGACACCTCCCAAAGCTCCAGCTCCGACAACAGGCGCTGCCCCTTGCCGTCACGTTCCGCCTTCACCGTGCGGTAGCCGATCGACAAACCGTCAATCGCCCCCGCCTCCAGCAAGGCCACCGCCTCGCGGCCCTTGGCCACTTCCGGCAGCAGACGCCCCTTGACCCACAGGCCATTGGCGTCTTCCTTCACCTCGTCCCAGATGCCGATAGGCTGCGCCGGGTCATGCTGCCACAGCATCTTCACCCGCCGGTCCGCCTTGGCCATCGCCTTCAAGGACCCGGCATAGGCCCCCGGCAACACCACGTCGCCGCCCTGATCGCGCCGGTTGAAGACCGAGGCATAGCCCTCGATCACCCGGCCCTCGGTCACCGTGAAGGCGACCTTCGCATCGGCCTCGGCACTCTGGAACTTGCGCTCCGGTGCCCCCCAACTTGGATTGTCCATAATGTCCCTCACTTCACCATCGTTGCCATCAGCATCTCGGCCCCCCGCGCCAGCAGGAACGCCGCCATGCCGTAAACCCCGATCCAGATGCGCTTTTCCATCCGGTCGAGCGAGTCCTCGATCTGGTTCAGCCGATACTCCAGCGCTGCCCAGCGCTCATCGGCCACGCGTTCATTCGCCTCGATCCGGGCATGGGCCGAATCGAAACTGTCAAACAGAAACCGCGATCCGCCCGTGGGCTCGGGCGCCCCGCGCCGGGGCGTCATGCCCCCTCCGACAGACGCGGCAGGCCCAGGATCACCCGCTTTTCCTCGGGCGTCAGGAAGTCCGCCGCCCCAACCCGCGCCCATTGCTGGTCGCGCTCCTGCGACAGCGCCGGGATCTGGTCCAGATCCGGCCGCAGCTCCACCGCCTCGCCGGAAAAGCCCGTCAGCCAGGCCGAAAGGCTCGCCGTGACCTTGGTCACCAGCGGCAGAACCGTCAGCCGATAGAACGCCCGGTTCGCCTCCTGATAATTGGCATAGGTCGCATCCCCGGTCAGACCCACCAGCATCGGCGGCACCCCGAACGCGATGGCAATGTCCCGCGCTGCCGCCTCCTTGGTCTTCTGAAACTCCATGTCGGATGGCGAGAACCCCATCGGCTTCCAGTCCAGCCCGCCCTCCAGCAGCATCGGCCGCCCGGCATTGCGCGCGCCCTGATGGTGCATCTCCATCTCGCTGATCAACCGCTCATACTGATCGTTGCTCAACTGCGCCGACCCATCCACGCCCTTGTAGATGATCGCCCCCGAAGGCCGTGCGGCATTGTCCAGCAGCGCCTTCGACCAGGCCGAGGCGCTGCCATGCACATCCACCGCCACGGCAGCAGCCTGAAGCGGCGACAGCCCGTAATGGTCATCCTGCGGATGGAACGACTTCACATGGCAGATCGGCGAGACCGCCTCCGTCACATGGAACCGGTGCGCCCGCCCGCCCACCGAATAGTCATAAGCCACCGGCCAGCCGTCATTGCCCGGCACCACATTCATCCGGTCCGACCGCAGCACATGCAACTCGCCCGGCAGATCGCCGCCCCCCGGCACCGCCTCGATATAGGCGTTCCCGGTCAACAGCAGATAGCCATACAGCGCCTCGAAGAAGTCCGCCTTGCCCTGCGCCGCATTGGGCCGCATCACCAACGACAGCAGCGGATGCTCCGAATGCCGCCGGTCATTGTCCTGCAAGATCAATGGCAACGCCGCCGCCGCTTCCGAGATCAGCTTCTCCGCCCGGAACCCGACCGGATTGCCCTGAAACCCAGATTTGGTCAGACTGACCACATCGCGCGGGCTCCACGCCACCCGGCCCGAAGACCCCCAAGACACCACCCGCCCCGTCGCCGAGGCCTTCACTTCAGGCGCACCGGGCATCTCCCGTCCGCGCCGCAGGAAATCGAACATGCCCGTCATCTCCTTTGATTGCTCTCAACCCCAAGACACTTGCCCCTTCACCGAAGCGACAAATATCCTCGGGGGTCCGGGGGTGGAAAACCCCCGGCTTCGTCATCTCGCCCCACATGTCCCGTAGGATGGGTGATTCACCCATCTCTTTGGTGGGTGAAGCGCCCATCTCTTTGGTGGGTGATTCACCCATCACTCCAACGCCATGATGGGCTTTTCACCCATCCTACAACGTCCGCACCCGCGCCATCCGGAAGCTCTTGGCCGGCTCCACCATCAGCTCCAGCAGCGCCCAGACCAGCGCGTCCAACCGGTCCGGCGAGCCGTCCCCCTTGAACCCCTTCACCGTCATCCGGCACATCTGGTCCTCAAGCTTGCCCAGCCCCTTCAGATGCCGGACCCGCCCCTGCTCATAAAGCCCTGCCACCGGCTCGGCCCGGATACCCTTGCCCTTGGACGCATGCACCGTGCGGATCGGCACCAGCGGATCAACCTGCCGGATCATGTCCGACACCATCTCGCCGCCCTGGTTCACTTCCGCCACCAGCCGGTCGCCGCCATGCCGCTCCATCGCCGCCACCGCCGCCCGGGCCCATTCGATGGGCGAGCCCTTGACCGAACAATCCTCGATCACATAAGCCCGCCAGTCCTTCGGCTCGCCGGACATCACGACCCCGGCCACCACGATCCCGCAGGTGTCCGACTTCGCCCCGCCCGTCACCGGCGGATCGACCGCGACGACCACCCGGTCAAACTCCGGCACCTCGCCCTCATGCTGGCAGGCCGCGATGGTCAAAGCGCTCCACAGCGCCCCCTCGACCTCCTCGACCAGATGCCCCTCCAGCTCCTGCATCCCCTTCACCGTGCCAGCATAGCGCGCCTGCACCTCCTCCAGGAAACTCGCCGCCAGATTGGCCCGGTTCGCCTGCGTCGGCGCATGCGTCATCACCGTCGAGGGGTTCTTCAGGATCGCCTTCAACACCCCGACATTCTGCGGCGTGGTTGTAACGACCTGCCTCGGGTTCTCCCCCAACCGCAGCGCGAACTGCAACATGTCCCAGGTAGCCTCCGCTTTGGGCCATTTCGCCAGCTCATCCGCCCAGGCCGCATCGAACTGCGGCCCCCGCAAACTGTCCGGATCATGCGCCGAAAACACCTGCGCGATGGCGCCGTTCTTCCAGACCAGCCGCTTGCGGCTCGCTTCCCAGACCGGCTTGCGGTCGGGGGGAGAGCAGGCCAAAATCCCGCTTTCCCCAAAGATCATCACCTCGCGGACCTGATCCACCGTCTCGCCAACCAGCGCCACGCGGGACGACCGGCCGGCTGCGTCCGGTGTGGGCCCTTCCACCTCAGCCCGCACCCATTCCGCCCCGGCACGGGTCTTGCCCGCGCCGCGTCCCCCCATGATCACCCAGGACTTCCAAGCCCCCTCGGGCGGCAACTGATGCGCCAGCGCCCAGAACTCGAACATCCAGGGCAGCGCCAGCAGCGCGTTGTCACTCAAGCCCCCCAGGAACTCTTCAACCTGGTCCTGCGCCGCGGAGGCGAGCCAGGCGGCGCCCGACTTCATCCCGCGCGGACTGAAAGTCAAGCTCTCCGGCTCCGACAAGCCCGGCAACCTGTTTGCGGAGTTTATCAACTCGGCTCCTCTCTTCCTGTATCACGACGAGAACGTCGCGCAGCTGTTTCACATTGCCCGGGATCGCTTTCAGCTCGTCGAACTCGCCCCGCTTGGCCTTGTCCAGCAGCCGGGCGATTTCCTCTGCGTATTCCCTCAGCAGGTTTTCGGTGACCGCCAACAGATCGACGGGCTCACCCCCTTCGGCTGAAAAACTAATGGTCATGCCCGTTCAGCCCACCCCAGTCTGTCCTTCTGCGGAAACGAAAAACGGCCGCCGGGGCTTCCCCCGGGGCCGTTGACCCAATTCATCCATCATGCCCAAATCTCTACCTGGGACCGTTCGCAAAGTCAAGAGAAAAACCAAGGCAGATCAAAGACTTGCGGGGCTCTGCCTTAAGGTTTTGTTAACCCCCGCCCCCGCCCTTGCGCCCTCAGTTTCCCGCGCCGTCCGTCAGCCCGTCAAAGCCCTGAGTGTCCACTGTCGGAACTGCCGTGCCATCGGTCCCCGCCGTGCCATCAGTCCCCGCCGTGCCATCAGTCCCTGTCCCAGCCGCGCCCCCGGCATCCCCGGTGCCATCCGTTTGCGCCTGCCCCTGCTGCGCCTCGATCGCGCGCCACTTGGCAACGTTTCTGGCATGCTCTTCATAGGTCGCCGCAAACACATGGCCCCCCGTGCCATCCGCCACGAAGAACAGATACTCCGTCACCGCCGGGTTCAGCGCCGCTTCAATTGAGGCGCGCCCCGGATTGGCAATCGGCGTCGGCGGCAGGCCGGTGCGGACATAGGTGTTCCAGGGCGTGTCCTTCTTCAACTCGCTTTGCCGCAATCCCCGGCCCAGCAGCCCCTTGCCCTTGGTCACGCCGTAGATCACCGCCGGGTCGGTCTGCAGCTTCATCCCCTTGGCCAGACGGTTCAGGAACACGCTCGCCACTTGTGGGCGCTCATCTGCCTTGCCCGTCTCCTTCTCGACGATCGAGGCCATGACCAAGGCCTCGGCCTGATCCTTGTAGGGCAGCCCGTCCGCCCGCGCGGCCCACAGATCGGCCAGCACCGCACTTTGCCGACCCTTCATCTCGGCGATCAGTGCCGCCCGGTCGCCGCCCTTCTCAATCTCATAGCTGTCAGGCGACAAGGATCCCTCGGGCGGCACCGGATCGACCGTGCCGGCCATGAAATCGGCGCGCTTCAATTGGTCCACCACCTGCCAGCTTGTCACGCCTTCCGCCAGCGTCACCCGGAAGCGGATATCGGCGCCCTGCACGGCATCGACATAGACCTGCGGCAGCGCCTCGGCCGCCGGATCGAAACTCACCACCTCGGTATAGCGGTTCGTCGCCGGGTCCAACTCGCGCAGCACAACGTCAGCAGAGGTCACGCCAATGCGGAAATTGATCTCGCGCCCACAACTCGACTGCCCGCCCGCCGTTACGATCCCGACGATATCAGCCATCGAAGACTCAGCCGGCACCAGATAGCTGCCGAACTTCAGCGCCCCCGACCGGTCGGTATAATCCGCCCCGATCCGGAAGATCCGCGCATCAGAAATCGCGCCCTGATCGACCAGCGACCGGCTGACCGCCGAAATCGTCGCCCCCTTGTCCACCTTGAAGCAGATCGCCGCAGCCAGTGGCCCCGGCTGTTGATAAATCTGCCGCCCCCAGGCCAAAAGCCCCGCCAGCACCACCAGCGCCACGATCAGCAGCGTCAGCGCGTTCGAGGCGACGGCGCGCCACATCAGTTCGTCACCCGACGCAGCACCAGACTTGCGTTGGTGCCGCCAAACCCGAAACTGTTGGACAGCGCCACGTCAACCTTGCGCTTCACCGCCTTGTTGGGCGCCAGGTTCAACTTCGGCACCACCGCCGGATTGTCCAGATTGATCGTCGGCGGTGCCACCTGATCGCGGATCGCCAGCACGCAGAAAATCGCCTCGATCGCGCCCGCAGCGCCCAGCAGATGGCCGGTGGCAGACTTCGTCGACGACATCACCGCCCCCGAAGCCGCATCGCCAAGCAAACGCTCCACCGCCGCCAGTTCAATGGTATCCGCCATGGTCGAGGTGCCATGCGCGTTGATATAATCCACCTCTGCCGGGGCCACCCCCGCCCGGTTCAGCGCCGCCTGCATCGCCCGGAACCCGCCATCGCCATCTTCGGCGGGGGCGGTGATGTG
>JANLQT010000754.1:0-3584 GCA_031368035.1 Rhodobacterales bacterium
GCAAGATGGTCGACCGCGCGCGGAACTGATGTGTTTGCCGGACGGCAGGATCGCCGCCGTCCGGCTTATCTTCCGGCCAGCCAAGCCGCACAGTCGGGTCCCAGTTCTGCGAGGGCGCGCGCTTCATAGCCGGCAATCTCCTCAACCGACAGCACGTCTCGCCAGCGGCCATTGGTGCCCTTGTTGATGAAGGTCGCGGCACCGCCGGTCCACAACTCGATTTCCTCGCCGACGCTCGGCGCCATCTGATTTGCATGGGCTTTCATGTAGGCGAAGGTGCTGTGTGACAGGATCTGCTCCATCGCCGCCGATGTTGGGGAAATATCCAAAAACCTCGCAATGCGGGCAACCGACGCCGGCAAATCGGATTTCAAGTCGTTGAAATGCACCAGCATCACATTCGGCGGCGCCCGCAGGGCCCACCAGGACCGGACGTTTTCCCAGAACGGCCAGAAGGGATGCCCGTCTTCGGCGAGCCATTTGGCAAAGAACTCGCGCGGGTCTGGAGTTCCTCGCACCAGAAGCGGGCCCAATTCCAAGGGATGCGCATTTAAGGCCGCGAAATAGTCGTCGCTTGCGTTGTAATGGTGGTTATGCGCGCTCCACGCCACGTCACGACCATCACGCGCAACATAGATGTATTTGGCGATCGGCGAAATGGTCAACGCGTCGGCGGGAAGATGGGTCTTCAGGAACCTGCGGTGCTGCTGCGCCGCCACTTCGGCCAATTCCTCGGGTGTGCAGCCGATGGCATCCACCCATTTTGACAGGTCCTGAATGTCTACCCCCTCGGCCCCGTCAAAGATCAGTTGCGAAACGATCTGCTGCATCCAGGTCGTGCCGGACTTGGCCCAGGTCGCGATCACGATATCATCTGGCCGCAGTGCAAGACCGTCCCAATGCGCCGAATTGAAATAGCGCGAATGGATATCGCGGGTCTTGGGCAGGTCGGGCACTGTAATCCCCTAACGCCATGAAACTTCCTTCCAAGATGAGGCTTGACGCAGCCGCTGTCACGCAAAATTACCGGGGAAAGGACAACGAGGACCCGCCTTCGGGCGCGAGCGCATTGAACCCCTGTAAAAAGCATGTCTGAGGCGCGACGCCTTCAGCGCGAATCGCCGCAATGAAAAGCGCCAGATCGAGAAGGTCGGGGAAAGCTGCGCGCGACGATGCCGTGGATTTCCAAGGGCAAGATGGTGGACCGCGCGCGGAATTGAACCATCGGTGCGTGCAAGCACGCACCCTACCCCGACTTGTAGAATCATGGCCCCGGCGGAAAGCTGGGGCCATTGGTTTTTCAGAGGGGGCGAAGTCATGAAGCTGCGCAAGACGGGGATTTCGCGTCGGGGGCTGTTGGGCGCTTCGGCGGGGCTGGCGGCGGGGGCGGGTCTGGGACTGCCACGGGCCGTGTTGGCCGGGGCCACGACGACGACCGAGGCTGCGCTTCCGGCTTCGGTCGCTGCGGCCGAGGCGGCGGTAGCCCAGCATCAGGACGCGATCCTGCGCATCAGCCGCGAGGTCTGGGCGCTGGCAGAGCTGTCGGTGGCGGAAGTGAAATCCGCCGAAGTGCATCTGCACGCGTTGGCTGCGGCTGGGTTCAAGACCGCCTCGACGGGCACTTCGGGCTTTCCGGCGGCCTTTGTCAGCGAAGGGACGCAAGGATCGGGCGGGCCGATCGTGGGGTTTCTGCCGGAATATGACGCCTTGCCTGATCTGGGCAACGTGACCGAGCCGGTGCAGAAGATGACGCCGAACGGCCTTACCAACGGCCACGGCTGCGGGCACAACGCGCTGGGGGCGGGCTGCACCGGCGCGGCCTTTGCGCTGAAGACGATGATGGAGGCGGCGGGTACTCCGGGCACGATCCGGATCTATGGCTGCTCGGCCGAAGAGACCGAAGGCGTCAAGGTGCATATGGCGCGGGACGGGCTGTTTGACGATCTGGACGCGGCGCTCGCCTGGCATCCGGCGCCCCATCGCGGCCACCGGAGAGGTGATGACAGCCGCCATCGCCTCGGTTCAGGTGCGCTTCCATGGCCGCACCGCCCATGCCGGCAACACGCCCTGGGATGGCAGGTCCGCGCTGAAGGCGGCAGAGCTGTTCGGCGCGGGCATCCAGTACATGCGCGAGCATGTGCCGACTACGACGCGCCTGCATTACATCTATGACGTCGCGGGCACGGCGCCGAACGTGACGCCAGATTTCGCGCAGATCTGGCTGCAATTGCGCGCCCGGGACCGGAGCGATCTGGAAGCGCTGGTGGTCTGGACCAAATCCATTGCCGAGGGCGCGGCGCTGATGACGCAGACACGCGGCGAGTATCAGATCTTCCACGGCATGCATGACCTTTTGCCCAACACGCCGATGATCAATGTGGTGCAGGCGCATATGCTGGCCCGCCCGCCGGTCTGGACCGAGGCCGAACAGGCCTTCGCCAAGGCCTGCCAGACCGCGATGAATTTGCCCGACACCGGGCTGGTCACCGCCGTGATGCCGCCCTTGCCGCCCACCCATGTCGGCGGCGGCACCGATTTGGGCGATGTCAGCAAGATCGCGCCGATGGGGGTGTTCGGCTGGCCCACGGTCGGGCTTGGCACGTCCTTGCACACCTGGGCGATCACGGCCTGCGGGGGCATGTCGATCGGCGACCGCGCCGCGCTGGATTCGGCGCGGATCCTGGCGGGGGTTGGATATGACGTGATGACCGATGCGGGGCTGCGCGCGGCGGCCAGGGCCGATCTGTCGGCGCGGATGAAGGGCGCGGCCTATGACCCGATCTTGCCGGCCGAACAGAAAGGCCCGCTGCGTCTGCCGGCCTGGCTGCACAAGTCGGCGGGGGAAGAGTTCGTGTCGATCGAGACGGCTGGGTGACCGCGGTGCGTGCAAGCACGCACCCTACCCGTCATTGGTAGGGTCTGTGCAAGCACGCGCCCTACCCATCAGTGGTAGGGTCTGTGCCTGCGCGCACCCACCCCACATTCGCCGCGTTTAAACCGCCGCCTGCACCGCGCCGACGATCTCGTCCACCACATCGCGCAAAAGCGCCTCGTCCTCGCATTCGGCCATCACCCGCACCAGCGGCTCGGTGCCAGACTTGCGGATCAGGATACGGCCCTTGCCGGCGATGCGCGCCTCGTTCGCGGCGATCACCGCCTGCACGGCGGCCACCTCCAGCGGCTTGGCGCCGGTGGTGAAGCGCACGTTCTTCAGCATCTGCGGCACGGTGTCGAATTGCTGGATCAGGCGGCTGGCGGGCTGACCGGTGCGGGCCATTTCCGCCAGAAAATGCAGGCCCGCCAGCAGGCCGTCGCCTGTGGTGGCGTAATCGGTCATCACGATATGGCCCGACTGCTCACCGCCAAGGTTCCAGCCGCCGCGCCGCATCGCTTCCACCACATAGCGATCGCCCACGGCGGTGCGCTCCAGCCGCAGGCCCCGTCCCGCCATGAACCGCTCCAGCCCCAGATTGGACATGACGGTGGCCACCAGCGTGCCGTCGTTCAGCTTGCCCTCGTCCGCCCAGCGGCCCGCCAGCAGCGCCATGATCTGATCGCCGTCCGCCACCTGACCGGTCTCGTCC
>JANLQT010000765.1:0-1561 GCA_031368035.1 Rhodobacterales bacterium
CACCCTTGCAGGCGATGAAGGACTGGCACAAACTGAAGCCGGAGTTGTTCAGAAAACAGCCATATCACCTTCCGGGATGTGATAGCCATGGAGTTTCAGGACCCGGCGGCCTCGTTGAACCCGGTGTTCAAGATCGGCAGCCAGCTGGACGAGGTGATCCGTGTCCGCCATCCCGAACTTGCCCGCGCCGCCCGCCAGCGGCTCGCGGCCGATGCGCTGAATGCGGTCGGCCTGTCGCTGCCCAAGCAACGGCTGGGGCAATACGCGCACCAGCTCAGCGGCGGCATGAAACAGCGCGTGGTCATCGCCATGGCGCTGCTGGCGCGCCCCAAACTTCTGATCGCGGATGAACCGACGACCGCGCTGGATGTGACGGAGGAGGCGCAAGTGATGGACCAGCTTTGCGCCCTGCACGACGAGATCGACTGCGCCATCCTGCTGATCACCCACTGCCTTGGCCTTGTCGCCCGCTATTGCGAGACGGTCACGGTGATGTACGCCGGCGAGGTGGTCGAGGATGGCCCGGTCGGCGCGGTGCTGGACCGGCGGGGCCATCCCTATTCCTCCCGGCTGCTGGATTGCGACGTCGAGATCGACCACCCGCTTGCCGCCGCCCAAGCCGAGGCAAGGTTCCAGATCATCCCCGGCGGCCTTCCGCCCCTGGGATCAGTCCCGCTGGGTTGCATCTTCGCGCCGCGCTGCGAGCTTGCCGAAACAGCCTGCCGGGAACAGGCGCCGGACATGCGGCCCATCGGCGGGCAGGCCCAACATCGCGCAAAACGTCTCCGCAGATGACAGACTGCCCCGCCATTTCCCTGAACGGCGTCGGCGTCAGGTTCGGCTCATTCGCTGCAGCCGCGGACGTCAGCTTTGACGTGCCTGCGGGCGCCTGCTTTGGCATCGTCGGCGAAAGCGGATCTGGCAAAACCACCATTTTGCGGGCGGTTCTGGGCCTGCAACCGGTTTCCGCCGGAACCGTCGCGCTGTTCGGAAAACCCCAAGACCCAAAACGCCGCGACTTCGTGGCACAGGCGCGGCTGATGCAGGTGATCTTTCAGGACCCCGCCCTGTCGTTGTCCCCTCGCCGCCGCATCGGCGCCCTGCTGGACGAGGTGGGCGAGGTGCTGGGCGAGCCGCGCGAGGCACTGCGTCTGCGCGCGGCAGAGATGTTGATGCGGCTGGTCCTGCCGGCCAGCACCATGGACAAACACGCCCATCAGATCAGCGGCGGTCAGGCCCGCCGCGCCGCCATTGCCCGTGCCCTGCTGTTTGGCCCGCGCATCCTTGCGGCGGACGAACCTACCGCGGGGCTGGACGTCTCGGTCCAGGGAGATTTCTTAAACCTGTTGCAAGAGGTGCGGGCCGCGACCGGCATCACCACGCTGATGGTCAGTCACAACCTTGCCGTGGTGCGACTGGTCGCCGATCAGGTGGCCGTCATGCAGGCTGGCCGCGTCGTTGAACTGGGGGCCGCGGGCGAGGCGCTGCAAAACCCCAAGGCGGATTATACCAAGGCTCTGGTGCAGTCCTGGCCCAAGACCCGCGCAGGCGCTGCCTTGAC
>JANLQT010000769.1:0-2011 GCA_031368035.1 Rhodobacterales bacterium
CGGACCGAGGCTTTGCGGCTGCGGTCCACCCCCGAATGCGGCAGCAGGAACAGCAGGTCCTTGGGACGCTCTACCCCCAGCGGCGCGTAATGTTTCACCGATTTCGGCCCGATTCCCGGCAGGGTTTCAAGGCCGGCAAACAGCGGAAACAGGATTTCCGGGCGGCTCATGCCAGCCCGGAGAGTGCACGCCACTCATCCTCGGTAATGATTTTCACCCCCAGCCGTTCGGCATCCTTGGCTTTTGACCCCGTACCGGGGCCGGCGATCACCAGATCGGTCTTGGCGCTGACGCTGCCAGCGACCCTGGCGCCACGCGCCTCGGCCCGCGCCTTCGCTTCGGGCCTCGTCATCTTCTCCAACGTGCCGGTGAAGACGAGCGTCTTGCCTGCGATGTCCGAGGCGATGGCGGCGCGCGCCTGCACCGGTTGGACCGCCAGACCCGCGACCAAAGTGTCGATCGCCGCACGTTCGGCAGGGTTGCGGAAGGCCTCGGTCAGGCTTTGCGCCAGAACATCGCCCACGCCGTCGGTCGAGGTCAGGTCCAGCCATTCGGCGTTGCCCGGTTCCGCCGCACTGATTGCGGCACCGAACGCCTCCCAGGTGCCGTAGTGGCGGGCGATCACCCCGGCGGCGACTTCGCCGACATGGCGGATGCCGAGGGCGAAGATCAGCCGGTCCAGCGGGATGGAGCGCCGTGCCTCGATCGCGGCGAACAGGTTCGTGACGGATCTTTCACCGAACCCGTCGCGATTTTTCAGCTTTTGCAACGGGTTGGCGGCGTCTCTTGCGGACAGAGTGAAGATGTCGGCAGGCTGCTTCACAGGCAAGAGGTCGTCAGCATAGAACATCTCGATCTGCTTGGCGCCCAAGCCTTCGATGTCGAAGGCCCCGCGCGAGACGAAGTGTTTCAGCCGTTCCACCCCTTGCGCCGGGCAGATCAGACCTCCGGTGCAGCGGCGCACCGAATCGCCGGGCTCGCGGTGGGCAGCGCTGCCGCATTCCGGGCAAATGTCTGGGAAAACATAGGGTTCTGCGGCGATCCTCTTGCCAAGGTCCACATCAACCACCTTGGGGATCACGTCACCGGCGCGCTTGATCTGCACCCAGTCGCCCGGGCGGATGTCCTTGCCCTCGCGGATCGGCTGGCCCTTGGAATCGCGCCCGGCGATGTAATCCTCGTTGTGCAGCGTCGCGTTGGAAACAACGACGCCCCCCACCGTCACCGGCAGAAGTCGGGCCACAGGGCTGAGCGCCCCGGTCCGCCCCACCTGAATGTCGATGGCTTCCAGCCGAGTCCAGGCGAGTTCGGCTGGAAATTTATGCGCCACCGCCCAGCGGGGCGTGGTGGACCGGAACCCCAGCCGCGCTTGCAGGCCAAGGTCGTTGACCTTGTACACAACGCCGTCGATGTCATAGCCCAAGGTCGCCCGCTGCGCCTCGATCAAACGGTAATGCGCCAGCAGCGCTTGCGGCCCCTCGCACAGCGCAGTCAGCGGGTTGGTCCGAAAACCCATGGCCGCGAACCGCGCAATGGCGCGCATCTGCGTTGTCGCGAGGGGTTCGGAAAGCTCGCCCCAGGCATAGGCAAAAAAGCTCAGCGGGCGCAGGCGGGTCATTTCGGGATCGAGTTGCCGCAGCGACCCGGCGGCGGCATTGCGCGGGTTGGCGAACAACTTTTCGCCCCGGATCGCCTGCCGCACATTGGCCGCGGCGAAATCGGCGTGCGAGAGATAGATCTCGCCCCGCACTTCCATCACCTCGGGGGCGCCTTGCACCACTTGCGGTATGGTGGGAATCGTGCGGGCGTTGGCGGTTACATCTTCGCCCGTCTCGCCATCGCCGCGGGTGGCCGCGACCACCAGCTTGCCCTGTTCATACCGCAGGTTCAGCGACAGGCCGTCGATCTTGGGTTCCGCCGTGTAGCTGATCAGCCCTTCAAGGCCGAGGAACCTGGCGACCCGCGCGTCGAAATCCGTCACATCCGCATCGGCAAAGGCATTCTCAAGGCT
>JANLQT010000770.1:0-2704 GCA_031368035.1 Rhodobacterales bacterium
TGCCGCGACCATGGTGACGGCCGGGGTGTTCCTCGTCTGCCGGATGTCGCCGCTGTATGAATTTGCGCCCGAGGCGAAGAATTTCATCGTCATCATCGGCGCCTCGACCGCGTTCTTTGCGGCGACTGTCGGCCTCGTGCAAAACGACATCAAGCGCGTGATCGCCTATTCGACCTGCTCGCAATTGGGCTACATGTTCGTGGCGGCGGGGTCGGGCGTCTATGGCGCCGCGATGTTCCACCTGTTCACCCATGCGTTCTTCAAGGCGATGCTGTTCTTGGGCGCCGGCTCGGTGATCACCGCGATGCATCACGAGCAGGACATGCGGAACTACGGGGGGCTTCGGACCAAGGTGCCGTTCACCTTAGCCATGATGATGATCGGCACGCTGGCGATCACCGGCGTCGGTATTCCGCTGACCCATATCGGCTTTGCCGGGTTCCTGTCCAAGGATGCGATCATCGAAAGCGCCTTCGCGGGCGGGTCGATGTATGGGTTCTGGCTATTGGTGCTGGCCGCCTGCATGACCAGTTTCTATTCCTGGCGGCTGATCTTCATGACGTTCTTTGGCCCGGAAAAGGGCGATCACCACGCCCACGCCAATGCCAAGGAAAGCCCGATGGTCATGCTGATCCCGCTGGCGGTGCTGGCGCTGGGTGCGGTGTTTGCGGGGATGATCTGGAACAACAGCTTCTTTGGCAGCGAGGAAGGCCTCGCGCATTTCTTCAACCTACCGAGGGCGCGGCGCCGGGCACCGGCGGCATCTATATCGGCGAAGAAAACAAGGTGCTTCAGGCCGCGCATGCCAGCCCGGTCTGGGTGTCGCTGTCGCCTTTCATCGCCATGTTGATCGGCTTTGCCTTGGCCTTCCAGTTCTACATCCGCCGCCCCGATCTGCCCGGCAAGCTGGCCGCCAATCAGGCGCCGCTGTACCGCTTCCTGCTGAACAAATGGTATTTCGACGAGGTCTATGACGTGCTGTTCGTGCGCTCGGCCAAATGGCTCGGCAACTTCCTGTGGAAGCGCGGCGACGGCGATGTCATCGACGGCACGCTGAACGGCATCGCCATGGGCATCGTGCCGTTCTTCACTCGCGCCGCGGTCCGCCTTCAGTCGGGCTATCTGTTCACTTACGCTTTCGCCATGGTGGTGGGGATCGGACTCCTGCTGACCTGGATGACGCTTTGGGGCGGAGCCCATAGATGAATATCCTGTCCATCATCACCTTCCTTCCGGCGGTGGCCGCCGTGATCCTGGCGCTGTTCCTGCGCGGGAATGACGCTGCCAGCGCGCGCAATGCCCGCTGGCTGGCGCTGATCGCGTCAATTGTGACCTTCGTGATCTCGCTGTGGCTGCTGAAAGGCTTCAACCCCGCCGACACCGGCTTTCAGTTCGTAGAAGAGCGGCCCTGGATCCTGGGCTTCAGCTACAAGATGGGCGTGGACGGGATCTCGATCCTGTTCGTGCTGCTGACCACCGCGCTGATGCCGCTGACCATCGCCGCCTGCTGGACGGTCGAGACGCGGGTCAAGGAATACATGATCGCCTTCCTGATGCTGGAAACGCTGATGCTGGGCGTGTTCATGGCGCTGGATCTGGTGCTGTTCTACGTGTTCTTCGAGGCCGGGCTGATCCCGATGTTCCTGATCATCGGCATCTGGGGCGGGGCCAATCGCATCTACGCGGCGTTCAAGTTCTTCCTGTACACGTTCCTCGGCTCGGTCCTGATGCTGGTTGCGATGATCGCGATGTATCAGGCGGCCGGGACAACGGATATCGTCAAGCTGCTGGTCTTCGACTTCAGTCATTCGCCGATCGCGTTCCTGGGCATGACCATCACGGGCGGCGTGCAGACGCTGCTGTTCCTGGCGTTCTTCGCGTCTTTTGCGGTGAAGATGCCGATGTGGCCGGTGCATACGTGGTTGCCAGACGCGCATGTTCAAGCGCCGACCGCAGGCTCGGTCGTGCTGGCGGCGATCCTGCTGAAGATGGGCGGCTACGGCTTCCTGAGGTTCTCGCTGCCGATGTTTCCGGTCGCCTCGCACATCTGGGCGCCAATGGTGTTCTGGCTGTCGGCGATCGCCATCATCTACACCTCGCTGGTGGCACTGGCGCAGTCGGACATGAAGAAGCTGATCGCCTATTCCTCCGTCGCGCATATGGGTTATGTGACGATGGGGACCTTTGCCGCCAACCAGCAGGGCGTCGATGGCGCGATCTTCCAGATGCTGTCGCACGGGTTCATATCCGGCGCGCTGTTCCTCTGCGTCGGCGTGATCTATGACCGGATGCACACCCGGGAAATTGACGCTTACGGTGGCCTCGTGAACCGGATGCCGGCCTATGCGCTGGTGTTCATGTTCTTCACCATGGCGAACGTGGGCCTTCCAGGCACCTCCGGCTTCATCGGCGAGTTTCTCGTGCTGATGGGCACGTTCCAGGTTTCGACCTGGGCGGCGGCGGCGGCGACTTCGGGCGTGATCCTTTCGGCCGCCTATGCCTTGTGGCTGTATCGCCGGGTGGCGTTCGGGCCGCTGGTCAAAGCCTCGCTTGCCACGATCGGCGACATGAGCCGCCGCGAGCGGGCGATTTTTGCGCCGCTGGTGGTGATGACGCTGCTGCTTGGCGTTTATCCGGCGGTGGTGACAGATATTATCGGGCCCTCGGTGGGTGCGCTGATCACGGAATTCCGAGCCTCGGTCCC
>JANLQT010000772.1:0-2292 GCA_031368035.1 Rhodobacterales bacterium
GTTTTGCGCTAGTCGGTCCGGGAAGGAGCCGCCCCGATGTCCTTGCCTGACCTGACCCTGTATCTTGCCGCCCCGCGCGGCTTCTGCGCCGGTGTGGACCGGGCGATCAAGATCGTGGAACTCGCGATCGAGAAATGGGGCGCGCCGGTCTATGTCCGGCACGAGATCGTGCACAACAAATACGTCGTGGACGGTCTGCGCGCCAAAGGCGCGGTGTTTGTCGAGGAACTGGACGAGTGCCCGACCGACCGCCCGGTGATCTTCTCGGCCCACGGCGTGCCCAAATCGGTGCCCGCCGAAGCCCTTGCCCGCCAGATGATCGCGCTGGATGCCACCTGCCCCTTGGTGACCAAGGTCCATAACGAGGCCGCGCGCCACTATGGCGATGGCTTGCAGATGATCATGATCGGCCACAAGGGCCACCCCGAGGTGATCGGCACCATGGGCCAGTTGCCCGAAGGCGAGGTGCTGCTGGTCGAAGATGTGGCCGATGTCGCCCGCCTGTCGGTGCGCGATCCGGCCAAGCTGGCCTATATCACCCAGACCACCCTGTCGGTCGATGACACCGCCGCTGTCGCCGCCGCGCTGACGGCGCGGTTCCCCGCCATCGTCGCCCCGGCGCATGACGACATCTGCTATGCCACCACCAACCGCCAGGCCGCCGTCAAGGCCATCGCGCCGAAGATCGACGCGCTGCTGGTGATCGGGGCGCCGAATTCCTCGAACTCCAAGCGCCTGGTCGAGGTCGGCAGGACCGCCGGCTGCGCCTATTCGCAACTTGTCCAACGCGCCACCGATATCGACTGGCGCGCGCTGTCCGGCATCCGGTCGGTCGGCGTGACGGCGGGTGCGTCTGCGCCGGAAGAACTGGTCAACGAGGTGATCGACGCCTTCCGCGCCCGCTTTGCCGTGACGGTCGAAGTGGTGGAAACCGCGCAAGAGCATGTCGAGTTCAAGGTGCCGCGCAGCTTGCGCGAGCCCGCCTGATGCCCGACCTGTTCGCCTATACCGACGGCGCCTGTTCCGGCAATCCCGGCCCGGGCGGCTGGGGCGTGCTGATGATCGCGCGCGCGAATGGCGAGGTCGTAAAGACCCGCGAATTGTCGGGCGGCGAGCCGATGACCACCAACAACCGCATGGAACTGATGGCCGCAATCTCCGCGCTGGAGGCGTTGTCGCGGGGTACCGCCCTCACCATCGTCACCGACAGCGCCTATGTGAAGAACGGCGTGACCGAGTGGATTCACGGCTGGAAGCGCAACGGCTGGAAAACCTCGGGCCGCGATCCGGTGAAGAATGCCGAGCTGTGGCAGCGGCTGGATGCGGCGCAGGCCCGGCACAAGGTGGTGTGGAAATGGATCAAGGGCCACGCCGGCCATGCGGAAAACGAAAAGGCCGATGAATTGGCGCGCATGGGGATGGCGCCCTACAAGCCGGTGAAGGAAAAAACCCCGCCGGCGCGCTGAACCGATTTCTTCAAAGAAATCGGCACGGAGCCTTTGAAGAAAGTTCGTCGAAACTCAAGGATTCCCTTGGGTTTGATGTTTTGGTATTCTTTGCCATGCGCAAATCCTTTGAAACCAACCCGCCCTGTTCGCCCCGGCTGAGGTGTCGGAGCATCCCGCGATGAAGGCCCGCGATGAAGGCTCTCGGTGGCCTTGAGAGCCTTGTCGACTGGGGCGAGGTGGAGGCGTTCTTGCCCCGCAGCGCGGGCAAAGCTGCCACAGGACGACTCGGTTATCTGGCCTTGATGCTGTTCCGGGCGCTGCTTCTGGGGCAGCTTTACCGGCTGTCGGACGTGCAACTGGGCCATAAGGTGATGCGCGAGCTGCTGTTCCGGCGCTTTTGCCGGATCGAACTGGACCAAAGCGTGCTGGATGCGGTGACGCTGGGGCGGTTCCGGGCGGGTGGCGCTGGACGGGCGGCGCTGGACGGGCGGATGGACGCGCTTCTGGCGCTGGTGAACCGGAACCTTGCGGCGCAAAACCTGATCCTGACCGAGCGTCAGATCGCCATTGTCGGCGCCAGCGTCGTGAAGGCGGCGCAGTCGGGCTACCGCAGCCGTGACCCGGAAGGCGGCTCGGCGGTGAAGCCAAACGCCAAGGGCCGGATGACGGCAGTGTGGGCCTGGAAGGGATTTGTGAACGTGGACGAGGCCAATTTCGTGCATCGGATGGACTTCACCCCTGGAAATGCCGCCGAAATCAAACGCTTGCCAGAGCGCATGCTGGGGACCGAAGAGCGGCTCTCTGCCGATGCGGCCTGTATCGGGCCCACCACGCGGGCGCTTCT
>JANLQT010000006.1:0-3658 GCA_031368035.1 Rhodobacterales bacterium
GTTTTGCGCATGGCGGCAAACATCTCGTCCGCCACGGCTTGCAGCGAGTTCTGGATGATCTCGTCGGTGATCGGGTCGTTCGGGAGTTCCGTTTGCATGGGGAAACCTTAGGCCGAAAGGGTGATGTGCAGGTTGCGGAAGGCATCCATGGTCACGGCGTTGCCGGGGTGGATGACGATTGTGGTGCCGGCATCCTCGATGATGGCGGGGCCGGTGAGGGACATGCCCGGAAGCACGCGGTCGCCGTCATAGATCGCGGCGTCGTGGCGGCCTTCGAGCGCGTAGTCCACCAGGCGGTGGCCCTTGAGGGCGGTGGAGGCGGGGGCATCGGTCAGGGGGGAGGCGGTCAGCGTCAGTTTGCCGACCTCGGCACTGGCGACGAGGTGGATGCCGACCAGTTGCACCGGGGCGTTCAGGCGGTAGGTGTATTCGCGTTCATAGGTGGCGTGGAACGTCTCGATGATCCTGGCCAGATCGGATTCGGTGAGGGCGGCTGCCACCGGGACCTCGGTGGTATGTTCCTGATTTTGATAGCGGAACTTGCCGAGGCGCTGGAAGCTGATGCGCGAAGGGTCCACTCCGTCGCGGGCAAACTGCGCACGGGCCTCGGCCTCGGCGTCCGCGAACAGGGCTTCCAGCGTGGCGGCAGCACCGCCCGACAATTCCACCAGCCGCGTCACGAAATAATCGCGGCGCAGGTCGGACATCATCATGCCCCAGGCAGAAAACACCGAAGCGGCTTGCGGGATGATGACTTTTTTGACGCCAAGTTCCTGCCCCAAGGCCACGGCATGCATCGCGCCGCCGCCGCCAAAGGCCAGCAGCGCGAAGTCGCGCGGGTCGAAGCCCCGGTTCAGGGAGACGAGTTTCAGCGCGTTGACCATGTTGTTGTTGGCGATGCGCAGGATGCCTTGCGCCGCATCATCCGGGCCAAGGCCCATCCGCTGCCCAAGCGCCGTCAGCGAGGCTTCCACCGCGCCCATATCCGCCGTGACAGTGCCGCCGCAGAAGTAGTCGCGGTTGATCCGGCCGAGCCAGAGGTTGGCATCGGTGGTCGTCGCCGCCACCCCGCCGCGCCCATAGGCCGCAGGGCCCGGCACCGCGCCCGCCGATTGCGGGCCGACATGCAGTTTGCCGAAATCGTCCACCCAGGCGATAGAGCCGCCGCCATTGCCGATTTCCACCAGATCGACCACCGGCACCATGATCGGATAACCCGCCGAGGTGCGCGAGCGTTCGATCCAGTAATCCGAGATGATGCGGACCTGACCATTTTCGATCAGCGAACATTTGGCCGTGGTTCCGCCGATATCCAGCGCGATCAGGTTCGGCTCGCCAATCCTTCGGCCCAGTTCCGCCGCGCCCCAGAAGCCGGAGGACGGGCCGCTTTCCACCATGGTGATCGGGATGCGCGACACCGCCTGAACCGAATCCACGCCGCAGTTGGACTGCATGATCAACAGGGTGCCGTCAAAGCCGCGCGATTTCAGGCCCTTGTCCAGGTTGGACAGATAGCGCGCCGCGACGGGTTGGACATAGGCGGACAGGACCGCCGTGCTGGTGCGTTCGTATTCGCGCCATTCGCGGGTGATCTGGTGACTGGCCACGACCGACACTTCGGGCCAGAGGCGGGCGATTTCGGCGATAGTCGCGGCTTCATGTGCGGTGTTGGCGTAGGAATGCAGAAAGCAGATCGCGATGGCCTGCACGTCTTCGGCGCGGAAGCCGGCAAGGATGCCGGGCAAGGGCGCAAGGTCCAGCGGCGCCAGTTCCTGCCCGTGATAATCCATCCGTCCGGTCAGTTCGGCGCGCAGGTGGCGCGGTACGAAGGGCGGCGGTTTGACATAGTGCAGGTTGAAGAAATCGGGCCGGTTGCCGCGGGCGATTTCCAGCGTGTCGCGAAAGCCCTTGGTGGTGACCAGTCCTACAGTGACGCCCTTGCGTTCGGTCAGGGCGTTGATGACCACCGTGGTGCCATGGGCGAGGTAGCCGATTTCAGCCGGGTCCACACTGGCTTTGGCCAGCACGTCCAGCACGCCCTGTTCGAAGTTGGGGGGCGTGGTGTCGGTCTTGGCGGTGACCACCCGCACCGAGCCATCGGCCGCCGTTTCAAAGGCGACAAGATCGGTGAAGGTGCCGCCGACATCGGTGGCGGCGCGAAACCGGTGCTGGCTCATTGGGGGTCCTTTCGGCGGTCCATGGCGGCTGCCAGCAAAAACGCGGCAGCGCCGGGAAGTTTCAGCGCCTCGGCAGCGGCGACGCGGGTTTCAGTGAAATGGCCGGCATCGTGCAGGCAGTTGATGGTGCCCAGCACCTGCCCCCCCACGACGATGGGCAGGTTCATGCAGCTTGCGCAGCCAAGCGAGGCGATCAGCGCGTGGTCGGGAAAGACCTGCGCGATGTGGTGGGCGGAGTTCATCACCCAGACCTCGTGCCGGCCCAGAACCGCGCGGGACCAGTCGTTGTCCTCCAGCGGTTTGGCGCCCGACACCGGATAGGCGAGCGGTTGGCTGGACCAGGCGCGGCGCGCAAGGCCGGCCTGGGGATCGACCGTCATCAGGGTGAACAACTTGTGGCCCACAACCTCGCCCGCCAGATGTTCCAGCGCCGCGAAGGTGGACCGGGGTTGCGCCTGTGCGGCAAGGGCGAGGGCAAAAGCCTTGAGATCAGGCATGTGCGGTCCTTTGAATGGAAAGGACGGCGACGGGCGGGGCCGGCTCGGCGCCCTCGCCAAAGATGTCCATCGTGCCGCACCACAGCAGCACCGCCGTCTCAAGCCCCGGGTTCCAGCTCGCGTGGGTGCGCTGTGAGGAAAAGTGGATGCTGTCGCCGGTGGCAAGCAGGGTCGTGCTGCCTTCAAGCTCGACTGTCAGTGCGCCTGACAGCACATAGATCAGCTCTTCGCCGGGGTGCGAGACTGGCTCTGACCGGTGGCCGGGCGGTTCGTGGATGATCACCGAGCGCAGGTGCGAGCCGTCAAAGGCGTTGGACAGGCGTTCATAGCGCAGACCGCCGGTGGCCACGGCATAGACCTGCCGGGCGTCGTGGCGCGTCAGCATTTCGGGCCGGGGCGGATCGTCCAGAAATTCGCCCATCGATCCCCCGAGGACCGCCGCGATGCCCGAGATCGACGCGATGGAGGGCGTGGCCAGATCGCGTTCGACCAGCGAAATGAAGCCCGCCGTCAGGTTGCTGGCACGCGCCACTTCGGCAAGGGTCAGGCCCTTCGCCTTGCGGCGGCAGCGCAGCCGCTGGCCAAGCGACAGGGGGGAAGGCAAAAGCGCAGGCGAGACCAAGGACGACCTCCGAGCCGTGGGGCAAAGCCGCCGCCACAGCCGAACCATGGGATTCGGGCGTCGAGTCGTCAATGGTTTCTTTACCTGCATTAAAATCCGTGGCAGGTTTCCGGGTGTCTGCGGCAAACGCCTTTTGTGGCGGGGCGTCGGGAGTGGCTGGGTGACAAGACACGCGCCGTTCAGGGAAGTTCGGGCCGCCCGCCCCCGGCAGGGCCTTGGCGCATGACCGCAGGTCCGGCGCCCGCCAGGTTGCCCCGGTTTCGCGCGTGTCTTGCGATGCCGCCGGGCCGTTATCTGCCGCTGCCGATCGAGGAGGGCGGCGATCTGGACACGCAGATGGTCAAGATCCTGCGCGACTACAA
>JANLQT010000020.1:0-9573 GCA_031368035.1 Rhodobacterales bacterium
CCGCGACGCCGCGTAAGTCCAGGTCAGCCCGGCCAATCGTTTCCGGCTTTGCCCAAACCCTTGCCAAAGGCGGCTGTCCGCGCCGAAGTGGTATTCCTGTTGCCGCATTGGGTCCGGGCCGCTAACGATTGGTCTTCGAAGGGGCATTGCGGCATCCCGCCCCGTCCGCAGCATGACAGGCGCGACGGGGATTGGTCCGGTGCTGTGCCCTGCCGCATTCGACAGAACCAAACGACGTCAAGGCAGCACAGGTGTTGGGTGAACCCTCTCCTGACACGCCCGGCAAGCAGCGAACCAGCGGAGAAAACATGTCCACATCCCCCACGCAGAAAGCCGGCCTGATCGCGGCCATGCTCGGCGCAAGCCTGGCCTGGCAAGGCGCTGGTCTGGCCGAAAACAGCACGGTGGCCGCGACGGAAGTCAGCGCCGAGGTCGATCCCTCGGGGCTTCTGGATGATGCCACGCTGGATGCGATGACCTCGCCCATCGCGCTGTATCCCGACACGCTGCTGGGTCAGGTGCTGGTGGCCACCACCTATCCTTTGGATGTGCTCAAGGCCGACCGGTTCTTGACCACCAACGTCGCCATGGCCGACACGGAACGCGCGGCGGCGGTCAACGATCAGGACTGGCCGGACGCGGTAAAAAGCCTCGCCGCCGGATTTCCCGAGTTGATCAGCCGCATGGCCTAGCACAGCGACTGGACCGAAACGATGGGCGCTGCGCTGATCGTGCAGACCGATGACGGGCTGCTGTCGATCCAGCGCCTGCGCGCCCAGGCCCAGGTGAACGGCTATCTGGAAGACAACGCCGCGATGACGGTTGAAACCGATCCCGAAACCGCGAACATCTCCATCGCCTCGACCGATCCCAACGTGGTTTATGTCCCGGAATACACCGATATCGTCTACTATCAGCCGGCGCCGACTACGCCCTATTATGTCTATGATAACAACAGCAACAACAACGACAACTGGGGCGACGCCTTGGTGGGCGGGGCGGTGATCGGGGGCGCGGCGGTCATCATCGACAACATCTTTGACGACAACTGGGACAACGGCTGTTGGCACGGCGGCGGCTATGGCGGCGGCGGCAATTCCATCGACTGGAATGGCGATGTGAACATCGACAACGGCATCAACATCGGCAACGGCAACGGCAATGGCAATGGCAATCACGGGGGCATCGGCAACGGCGGCATCGGCAACGGCGGCATCGGCAACGGCGACCGCCCGCAGATCGGCAATGGGGATACGATCCTCGGCGGCGACAAGATGGCCAACATCGACCGCACCAAGTTGGGCGCCACCGGCATCGGCAACGGGGCGCAGATCGGCGGCCTGACCCCGGACCAGCTTGACCGGGCACGCGATGCGAATTTCAAACCCACGGCGGCAGACCGGGACGCCGCGCGCAAAAAGCTGGCCACCAGAGAGGCGTCCGGCAAAGGCGTTGACACGCTGCCCGCTGCCATGGGGACTGGGGACCGTGGCAAGGACTATACGCCCTCGGCGACCGCCAAACTGGGCAGCAAACCCGCCGCAGGCAAACCCGCGGCCTCCAAGCCTGCCAAGGGCCACCGCATCGACCAGACCAGCCCCGAACGTCTCAAAGCCGAACGTCTCCAAACCGAAAGTACCGGCAAAGCCGCCCAGCAAGCCCAAACCTTCGGCCAAGGCTCCGGCCTACATGCCGCAGGGCGGGTCAAAAGCCAGTGCGTCGTCGTCACGGGGCAAAGCCAGCCGGGGAGGGCGCTGAGATGAACAAAAGCACCATGCGGATCGCCTTTGCAGCGATGACCTTCAGCCTTGGCGGCTTTGCGGCTGCGGCGGAACCGGCCAACTATCCGGACCCGGTGCAGGCGGTGGACGCCTTTGTCGCCGCGCTGACGGCCAGCGACCATGCCGCATTGCTGTTGGTGATGGGGCCAGTATCGGAAGACTTGATGTCCTCGGGTGACAAACAGCGCGATGCCGAAGCGCGAGAGCAGTTCCTGACCGGCTATTCGCGCTTTCACGGCTTGAACGATCTGGCGACGGGCAAGAAGGAACTGGTGATCGGGCGCCACCTTTGGCCGTTCCCGGTGCCCTTGGTTCAAGGCGATGCCGGCTGGCATTTCGATCCCGCCGCCGCGCGGGACGAGATTCTGGATCGGCGGATCGGTCTGAACGAACTTGAGGTGATCGACATCCTGCTCAAGGTTCCCGGCGTGCAGGCCGCCTTCCGCGCCGTGGATTATGATGGCGACGGGGTCATGGAATATGCCTCCTCGATCCTGTCCACGCCCGGCCAGCGCGACGGTCTGTACTGGCCGCACGAGGATGGCACGACCGACAGCCCGCTCGGCGACCAGATCGCCCAGGCGGCGGCGGACGGGATCGCCATCGACGGCGTGGATCAGGAACCGATCCCCTATCTGGGCTATTACTTCCGCATCCTGACCAGGCAGGGCCCGGATGCGCCCGGCGGCGCCTATGATTATGTGATCAATGGCAACATGGTGGCGGGCCAAGCGTTGCTGGCCTATCCGGCAGATCCCGGCAACACCGGGGTGATGAGCTTCATCGTCGGCGACAACGGGGTGATCTACCAATCCGATCTCGGTGACGACACGCTGAGCATCGCGGCTGGCGTCACGACGTTCAACCCCGGTAAGGGCTGGACGAAAGTCGAAGACTGACTTTTGAAATCCCGGATGGCGCGGGCCCAAACCGGCGCGTGCCGGGTGTTCCGTGGCGCGCCCTCTGGCCGCCGTGTAGGCCCTCGTGTGAGCCCCCGTGTGAGCCCCCGTGTGGGCCCGAAAGCACGCCCCAAAGCACGCCCAAGTGCCGCACTGCAGCAGACCGGCGCGTCTGGCAAAATCCCCAAATTCACAGCGCCAGGGCCGTCCGCCAGATGGGTTTTGCTGCGCTGCAATAAGACGATGCTTTGGCTAATTTGAAAGCGCTTTGGCTCGAGAATCGTTGACGTGAGGCTTGATCCTGACATATCTCTTCCGAAACGCTTCGGAAAAACCTGCGAAGTCAGGTCCCGCCGGTGCGTTTTGCTAGGGAGCCTGTGCCGGAAGGCACATTTCACAATCTTCAGGGAGGAACCCCATGTCCATTGGATATCGGGCCGTTGCAATGCGCGCGACAGCAGTCGCGGCCGTGCTTACCACACTTGGCGCGCCGGTCTTGGCTGACGAAGTCACCGTGGTGTCGGGCGCCGTCGGCGCCGCAGTCGAAAACTTTCCAATCTACGTCAAGGCGTGGGAAGACAAAACCGGCAACAAGGCGACGATTGTGCCGATGCCCGCCTCGACCAGCGACCAGTTCGGCCAGTATCGCCTGTGGCTCGCCGCCGGCAATTCGGACATTGATATCTTTCAGACCGACGTCATCTGGGCGCCGCAACTGGCGCAACACTTCGTTGACCTGACGGCGGTTGCCAAGGATCTGATCCCGACCGAATTCCCTGCGATCGTCCAGTCGCAGATGGTGGGTGGCAAACTGGTCGCTCTGCCGCTGTTCACTGACGCGCCGGCGCTCTACTACCGTAAGGACCTGATGGAGAAGTATGGCATCAAGGCGCTGCCCAAGACCTGGGACGAGCTGGCTGCCGATGCCAAGATCATCATGG
This sequence comes from Rhodobacterales bacterium, assembly GCA_031368035.1. Lineage (GTDB taxonomy): Bacteria > Pseudomonadota > Alphaproteobacteria > Rhodobacterales > Rhodobacteraceae > Stagnihabitans. The sequence continues at coordinate 3,622 of JANLQT010000020.1, forward strand.
ATGGCGAGCGTGCGGCCGGCAACAAGGACTTCTGGGGCTTCGTGTTCCAGGGCAACGCCTATGAAGGCCTGACCTGCAACGCGCTGGAATGGATCAAGTCGTTCGGCGGCGGTCAGATCGTCGAACCCGATGGCACGATCTCGGTCAACAACCCGAAAGCCGCCAAGGCGCTTGACACGGTCAAGGGCTGGGTCGGCACGATCGCACCGGGGGGCGTGCTGTCCTATCAGGAAGAAGAAGCCCGCGGCGTCTGGCAGACCGGCAATGCGGCCTTCATGCGCAACTGGCCCTATGCCTATGCGCTGGGCAACGGCGACGACAGCAAGGTCAAGGGTCTGTTTGACGTGACCACGCTGCCGGTTGGCGCCGAAGGCGACACTTCGGCGGCAACGCTGGGTGGCTGGAACCTCGCGGTGTCGAAGTACTCCAAGCACCAGGAAGCGGCGATTTCGCTGGCCCTGTGGCTGGCTGGCCCGGAAGTGCAGAAGATGCGCGCGCTGAACGAGACCAACCTGCCGACGATCATCGCGCTGTATGATGATCCCGACATCGCCGCCAAGGCCCCGATCATCCCGCAGTGGAAGAACGTGTTCCTGAACGCCGTGCCGCGTCCGTCCGCGCCGACGCTGAGCCATTACAACGAGGTGTCCTCGAAGTTCTGGTCCGCCGTCCACGACACGCTGTCGGGCACCGGCACGGCCGCCGAAAATCTGGCCAAGCTGGAAAGCGATCTGACCGACATCAAGGGCGACAACAACTGGCAATAAGCCAGGGCTCGCCCAACGACCTGCCAAGTGAAGGGGCGGCGGTATCCGCCGCCCCTTCTTGCTTGATCAGGCCAGTTTGATCAGGCCAGTTTGATCGGGCCCATCTGATCGGAGTGGAAGGATCCCGTCGCTGCAAAAGCGCCCAGGGATCAAGAGGGAGAGTCATGACATCACCATCGCTTGGGAAGGTGGCGGATACCGGGTCCGGAAATTCGGGACCCAGCCTGCAACAGCAGCGCGCCCGTGCCGCCTTCTGGTTTCTGGCCCCAATGCTGGCCGCACTGTTCGCCGTGGCCGCATGGCCCCTGCTCAGAACCATTTGGTTTTCGCTGACCAACACGTCGCTGGACGACCTTTATGGCGGCCATTTCGTGGGGTTTTACAACTACTTCCACATCCAGACCCTCGCCTCTGGCGAGACGCGGTTCAAGGGCGCGCTGTTTGACCCCTCGTGGTGGAACGCGGTCTGGAACACGGTGCGATTTGCGTTCCTGTCGGTGGTGTTCGAGACGATGCTTGGCATGGCGGTCGCGCTGATGCTGAACGCCAACTTCAAGGGCCGCGGCTTTGTGCGCGCGGCCATCCTGGTGCCTTGGGCGATCCCGACCATCGTCTCGGCCAAGATGTGGGCCTGGATGCTGAATGACCAATACGGGGTTATCAACGATATTCTGGTGAACCTGCACCTGATCGACCACAAGATCGCCTGGACCTCGACCCCCGACACCGCGATGATCGCGGTTCTGGTCGTTGATATCTGGAAAACCACACCCTTCATGGCGCTGCTGATCCTGGCCGGCCTGCAAACCGTGCCGCAGGACATCTACGAGGCCGCCAAGATCGACGGCGTGCATCCGGTCAAGGTGTTCTGGAAGATCACTCTGCCGCTGATCCGCCCCGCCGTCATGGTGGCGGTGATCTTCCGCATGCTGGACGCCTTGCGCATCTTCGACCTCGTCTATGTGCTGACGCCCAATTCGTCCGCCACCAAGACCATGTCGGTGATCAGCCGCGAGAACATGATCGACTTCGCCAAATTCGCTTACGGCGCCACGCAATCGACCATGCTGTTCGCCATTCTGGCCATCTTCGTCGGGCTGTATATCTGGCTCGGCAAGGTCAACCTGACCGGGGAGGGCGGCAGATGACCGCGTCACAAACCTTCTGGAAAATCGCCTTCTACGCCTTCGTGATCGTGGTCTGCGTGCTGTCGGTGTTCCCGTTCTACTACGCCATCGTCACCAGCTTCGCGACCGGCTCGGCCCTGTTCGAGGTGCATTACTGGCCGGTGTCGTTCAACCTGTCGAACTATATCAACGCGATGTCGCGGGGCTTCCCGCGCTCGATCCTGAACTCGATCTTCATCGCCTCGACCACGGTGGCCTTCGCGCTGTTCCTTGCCGTCACCGCGTCCTACGCGCTGGCGCGGGTCCGGTTCCGGGGGCGCGGGCTGCTGCTGATGACCATCCTCGGCGTGTCGATGTTCCCGCAGATCGCGGTGCTCGCGGGCTTGTATGAACTGGTGCGGTTCCTGGGGCTCTACAACACCCCCTGGGCGATGATCCTGTCCTACACGATCTTCACCCTGCCGTTCACCGTCTGGGTGCTGACCACCTTCATGCGCGAATTGCCGGTCGAGATCGAGGAAGCCGCTATCGTCGACGGCGCCTCGCCTTGGGTGATCATCACGCAAGTGTTCCTGCCGCTTTTGTGGCCGGCACTGGTGACGACCGGCCTTCTGGCCTTCATCGGCGCCTGGAACGAGTTCCTGTTCGCGCTGACCTTCACCATCTCGGAAGACCAGCGCACCACCCCGGTGGCCATCGCGCTGCTTTCCGGCGCCTCGGTGCAGGAAATCCCATGGGGCCGATCATGGCAGCCTCGGTTGTCGTGACCGTGCCCATCGTCGTCCTCGTTCTCATCTTCCAACGCAAAATCGTGGCGGGTCTCACCGCTGGCGGCGTGAAGGGCTAAACCAATGGCAAAGATCGAACTCAGACAAGTCAAGAAGTCCTACGGCGCCGTCGATGTCATCAAGGGCATCGACCTGACCGTGAACAAGGGCGAATTCATGGTGTTTGTCGGCCCTTCGGGCTGCGGCAAATCCACCCTGCTGCGCCTGATCTCGGGGCTGGAGGAAATCACCACCGGCGACATGCTGTTTGACGGGGCACGCGTGAACAACGTCATCCCCTCCAAGCGCGGCATCGCCATGGTGTTCCAGTCCTATGCGCTTTACCCGCATATGAACGTCTATGACAACATGGCCTTCGGGTTGAAACTGGCGAAATCCAGCCCTGAAGAGCTGAAAGCCCGGGTCAATTCCGCCGCCAAGCTGCTACAGATCGAGCATCTCTTGGACCGTCTGCCCAAGCAACTGTCCGGCGGCCAACGCCAGCGGGTCGCCATCGGCCGCGCCATCGTGCGCGACCCCCGGGTGTTCCTGTTTGACGAGCCTTTGTCGAACCTTGACGCCGCGCTGCGGGTGCAGACAAGGCTGGAAATCGCCAAGCTGCACCACTCGATGCCCGACGTGACGATGATCTACGTCACCCACGACCAGGTCGAGGCGATGACCCTGGCCGACCGCATCGCGGTCTTGCGCGACGGCAAACTGATGCAGGTCGGAACCCCGGCGGAATTGTATGACAACCCCAACTCGATCTTCGTGGCGGGCTTCATCGGCTCGCCCAAGATGAACTTCCTGACCAGCAAGTTCGCCTCTGACGAGGGCTGCGCCACGCTTGGCATCCGCTCCGAACACATTGACGTCGTGGATTCGGGCGGGAAATGGTCGGGCGAAGTGGTCCATGCCGAAGACCTGGGGTCCGACAACTACCTGTTTGTCGAGGTCGGTTCGGACGAGCCGATGATCGTCCGGCAGGAAGGCAAGCTGAAAGTCGCGCTGGGGGCCACCGTGCACCTGTCGCCCAAGCCCGGCATGCTGCATAGGTTCGACAAAGACGGCAATCCGATCCGCTGAAACTGTCGGTGGGATGGGCTCATCACCCATCCTACCGAATGCGCGCCCGTAGGATGGGTGATTCACCCATCTTCCTCCCACCCCCTGCAAACCCGAGGAACCCATGTCCATTCGCGTCACCGTCTGGGGCGAGAACGTCCACGAACAGAAAAACAAGGTCGTCGCCGAGGTCTATCCCCTGACCATGCACGGCACGATTGCCGCCGCCCTGAACACCCAGGACGGCATCACCGCCACCTCCGTCACCTTGCAGGACCCCGAACATGGCATGACCGCCAAAAAGCTCGCCGAAACCGACGTGCTGATCTGGTGGGGCCATGCCGCGCACGGCGCCGTCGATGACAAGATCGTCGAGCGCGTGACCGATGCCGTCTGGGGCGGCATGGGCGCGATCTTCCTGCACTCCGCCCACTTCGCCAAACCCTTCAAGCGCCTGATGGGCGCGCCCTGCAACCTGACCTGGCGCGAAGCTGGCGAGCGGGAACGGCTCTGGGTCACCTCCCGCCAGCACCCGATCGCACGCGGCCTTCCCGACCATTTCGAACTGGAAAACGAGGAAATGTATGGCGAGCCCTTCGGCGTGCCCGAGCCATTGGAGACCGTGTTCATCTCGTGGTTCCAGGGCGGCGAGGTGTTCCGCTCCGGCCTGACCTACAAACGCGGCGCCGGGAATATCTTCTACTTCCGCCCCGGCCATGAAACCTATCCGACCTATCACCAGCCCGTGGTGCAACAGGTCATCGCCAACGCCGTGCGCTGGGCCTATAACCCCGAACGCCGCATCGCCGACCCCAGTGACGCGCCCAACACCCCCGTCGGCCAGACGCTGGAGCCGGTGGTGGAACGCGGTCCCCGCCTGCACCACGACGGCGAAAAGGGGCTGCGCTGATGGCCACCTCAAAGAAACCCGTCCGGATGTTGATCCTCGGCACCGGCGGCATGGCGCGCAACCATGCCGAAAACTTCGCCAGGATCGAAGGCGTGACCCTTGTCGCCGGCATCGACACCCGGCCGCAGCAGCTCAAGGACTTCTGCGACACACACAAGATCCCGAACGGTTTCGCCTCGATCCAGGATGCCATCGCCTGGGGAGAGTTCGACGCCGTCACCAACGTGACCCCCGACGCCGCGCATTACGCCACGACCATGCCGGTGCTGGCGGCAGGCAAGCACATCCTGTGCGAAAAGCCGCTTTCCACCAACGAGGCGCAAGCCTCGGAAATGGCCGAAGCTGCCGCCAAGGCGGGCGTCATCAACATGGTGAACCTGTCCTACCGCAACGGCGCCGCCCTGCAGGAAGCCGCCAAGATGGTCCGCGCCGGCGCCATCGGCGAGATCCGGCATTTCGAGGCGTCCTACCTGCAAAGCTGGCTGACGCAGCCCGCCTGGGGTCCCTGGGACAAGGAAAGCCAGTGGCTGTGGCGCCTGTCCACCAAGCACGGATCGAAGGGCGTTCTGGGCGATGTCGGCATCCATATCCTCGACTACGCGACCTTCATCGCGGGGCAATCGGTGCAGGAAGTCTCCTGCCGTCTGGCGACCTTCCACAAGGCGCCCGGCGATCAAATCGGGGAATACCCGCTGGACGCCAATGACAGCGCCACGATGCAGGTGGTGCTGGCCAACGGCGCGCTGGGCGTGGTGACGGCCACCCGCTTTGCCTCCGGCCACCTGAACGACCTGCGCCTAGGGATTTTCGGCACCAAAGGCGGGCTGGAGGTCACCTACGAAAACAACGTCTCGCGCCTGCGTGCCTGCCTGTCGCCCCACCTCGAAAAGGCCGAATGGCACGAGGTGGACGCCCCGGTCCTCGGCACGATCTACGAGCGTTTCATCGGCGCCATCCGGGGAGAAAACCCCGCCGAGCCGGACTTCGCCCGCGGCGCGCTGCTGCAAAAAATGCTGGACCGGGCCGAGCAATCGGCGGGCCAGCGCGGCCTCAGCCTGCCCGTCTGACCGAACCTGTCCTCCTGACCGAACCTGCGGCCCGCTGCCATCCAGCGGGCCGTTCTTCGCCCGGATTGACCCAGATCACGGCGCCGCACCGCCAGTGGTGCCATACGGGGCCCCTGAACTGGAGGGCCCCATGATGATGCGACTGATGATGGTGATATTCTCTGTGGCCGCGACGACGCTGGCGGGGGCTGGCGTGACGCTGGTGCTGGTGCTGGGCTGGGTCACGCTTCAGGCGATCCTTGTCGC
>JANLQT010000052.1:0-1897 GCA_031368035.1 Rhodobacterales bacterium
TTCGGGATAGGCGCCGGTTTCCACGTCACGGCGGAATTCGGTGAAGGCGGCGACCCGCTCGCGCTGCAGCCGGTCATATTCGGCGGCGAAGTTGCGATAGACCTTGGAATGGCGCGGCATGTGGTCCTTGTGGTCGCCAAGGATGTCCATGGCGAACAGATACTGCGCATCACAGCCCGCACCGGCGCCCATCGACCACAGCAGCAGCTTGGTCATCCGGCGGCTGATCTCACTGGCGACGGCTTCTGGCACCACCTCGATTTCCACCGCGAAGGCCCCGGCGGCCTCGTAGGCGAGGCATTCGTGATACAGCGCCAGCGCCTGATCGGCGGTCTTGCCGACGGCCTTGAACCCGCCCGTAAACGTGGCGCGGCTGGGCACAAGGCCGACATGGCCGACGACCGGGATATGTTCCGAGGTGAGGAACCGCACGGTATCCAGCCCCGCCGAGCAATACATCGCGTCCGCCCCGGCCATCAGCATCTGGCCGGACAGCTTCAGATACTCCTCGCGCGTGCCCATGCCCCGGTGATCGATGCCAGTCATGGAAAACAGCGTCGGCGCGGCTTTGCGGTAGTCGGGGTGGGTGACGAGTTCCATTGGCAGAGAAACCACGTCGATCTGGGCCTCCTCTGCCGCTGCCGCCTCGTCCAGCGTAAAGATGCGCAGCATGGTCAGTTGGCGCTTGCCCTTCCAGGCGCGAAGGTCGGCAACGGTGGGACGCTTGCGCATGGGATCACTCCAGTCCGATTTCGACGGTGTCGCCGGTGACGCGCACCGGATGGGTTTTCAGGTTCGCCACACAGGGCAGCCGCGCCGCCTCGCCGGTCTTGTAGTTGAACTGACCGTTGTGCTTGGGGCACTCGATCCGGTCGCCGATGACGAGGCCGTCGCACAGATGCACCTGTTCATGGGTGCATTGCCCGTCGGTGGCGAAAAACGCGCCCTTGGGGTCGCGGAAGATCGCGTAGGTGCGGCCCGCATGGTCAAAGCGGATCAGGTCTTCGGGGTCGATGTCATCGGTCTTGCAGGCGGCAATCCATTGCATGCGTCAGATCCTCAGGCCCGAACGGTCGGGCACGGTGTCGTGCAACTCGGCGCGGTAGGGCCGGGCGGTGGGAGGCAGGGTCTTTTTCACATAATAGCCCTTTTCGTGCCGTTGGCGGCTGACGGCCGGGATCATCTCGGCATAGGCCGCCCATATCGAGGGGCTTGGCGGGGGCAGGTCATCCTTGATCAGCGCATGTAGGCGCGGAAGGGCGTGATAGGGCACCATCGGAAACATGTGGTGTTCGATATGATAGTTCATGTTCCAGTAAATCCAGCGGCTTACCGGGTTCATATAGCAGGTGCGGCTGTTCAGCCGGTGGTCCAGCACGTCCTCGGCCAGACCTGCGTGCTGGATCATGCCCGTCAGATACATGTGCCAGCAACCATAGATCCGGGGCAGACCAATCAGCAGGAACGGGATGATCGACCACGTCCAGATCGCGGCCATGATGGTGGCCAGATAGATCGCCATATGCACCCGCGCCCAGAAGATCGCCTTCGGAATCTCGTGCGCCGGGATGTAATCGCGTTCATCGGCGTTCATGTTGCCCATGGCGTTGCGGGCCAGCACCTTCAGCGAGGCCCAGAAGTCCAGAACGGCGAAAAAGCTCAGGGCCTTGGTGAAGATCGAGACCGGGTGCATCCAGCCGATCTCGGCATCCCGTCCCACGATAATCGTGTCGGTGTGGTGGCGCGCATGGCTCCACCGCCAGTTGACCGGGTTGCGGATCACCTGAAAGCTGGCGATGTGATAAACGACATCGTTCATCCATCCGGTCTTGAACGCCGTGCCGTGGCCGCATTCGTGCCATCGGCTGTCGCAGGCCGAACCATAGATCACGCCATA
>JANLQT010000061.1:0-2252 GCA_031368035.1 Rhodobacterales bacterium
GGGCAAGGTGATCTATTGGGGCACGTCCGAATGGTCTGGGCAACAGATCACCGAGGCGCATCTGGTGGCGCGCCAGTGCGGCCTGACCCCGCCGACCATGGAGCAGCCGCAATACAACCTGTTCGAGCGCCAGAAGGTCGAGGCGGATTATGCGCCGATCTATGACACGTTCGGGCTGGGGACGACGATCTGGTCGCCGCTCGCCTCGGGCCTTCTGACCGGCAAGTACAATGACGGCATTCCGCAAGACAGCCGGATGAACCTGACCGGCTATGAATGGCTGAAAGAGCGGGTCTCGACCGAGGCCGGCAAGGCGCAACTGGTAAAGGTCAAGGCGCTGGCGGCTTTGGCGGACAAGGCCGGGCTGACGGTGACCAACATGGCGCTGCTGTGGTGTCTGTCCAACCCGCGGGTGTCCACGGTGATCCTTGGCGCCTCGCGTGCGAGCCAGTTGGCCGACAATCTGGCGGCGCTGGACCAGAAGGCCAAACTGACGCCCGAGGTGGTGGCCGGGATCGAGGCGATCATGGACAACAAGCCCGCAGGTCCGGCGCGGTTTTAAGGGTCAAGGGTCAAGACACGTCCGGCTCCCATTGGCCGTGTCTTCTGGCCGCCCCGCCCCGCGCAAGTCGCAGCGGGCGGGGCGCGCTGATCAGGCGCAGGGGGTTGATCTTGCGCCGGGTTCCAAAGCGTGGGAATCTCGGCGCCACAACAAGGCATCCCACCTCGTGCTGCCGCATTTCGGCACCGCGGCACCCGGCCCGAGGGGACTGAACATGCTAGATGATTTGGGCAAGATCGCGCATCCCGGCATGAAGCAGATCGAGGGCGGGACGTTCCGCATGGGGTCCGACGACCATTATCCCGAGGAAAAGCCGGCCCACCGCGTCACCGTCGACAGCTTCTGGATGGACGAAACCCCGGTCACCAACGCCCAGTTCCGCGCCTTTGTCGCAGCCACCGGCCATGTGACCTTTGCCGAGATCGCCCCCCGGGCCGAGGATTATCCCGGCGCGCTGCCCGAGATGCTGAAGGCCGGCTCGCTGGTGTTCACGCCGCCGCCGGGCCGGGTGGATCTGCGCCAGCCGTTGTCGTGGTGGGATTTCACCTTTGGCGCCAATTGGCGCAGGCCCTATGGCAAGGGCAGCGATATCAAGGGCAAAGAGGATCATCCGGTGGTGCATGTCGCCTATGCCGATGCGCTCGCCTATGCCAAATGGGCCGGCAAGGACCTGGCCACCGAGGCGGAGTGGGAGTTTGCGGCGCGCGGCGGGCTGGACGGCGCGGAATTTGCCTGGGGGGACGAGTTGGCCCCCGGTGGCAAGCACATGGCCAACACCTGGCAGGGCAATTTTCCGGGGCAGAATTCCAAGGAGGACGGCTTTGACCGCACCTCGCCGGTGCGCAGCTATCCGGCCAATGCCTATGGGCTTTTCGACATGATCGGCAACACCTGGGAATGGACCGAGGATTGGTATGTCCCGCGCCACACCGGTGATGTGACCAAGGCGTGCTGCATTCCGCAAAACCCGCGCGGGCCGCGGCTGGAGGACAGTTTCGACCCCGGCCAGCCGCAAATCCGCATCCCGCGCAAAGTGCTGAAAGGCGGCTCGCATCTGTGCGCGCCCAGCTATTGCCGGCGTTATCGCCCGGCGGCGCGCCACCCTGAACCGGTCGATACCTCGACCAGCCATGTCAGTTTTCGCTGCGTGCTGCGCGAACCCGCGAAGGCTTAACCTTCCTCGCCAGAGTCTTTGAGGCTTTTGGCTTCCGACATTTCCTTCATGTCGCGTTCCAGGAAATAGCTGAGGAAGGTCCGGATCACCGCGATGGCGGCCAGCCTTCCGATATCGGCCCAGCCGTCGGCGGTGGAGGTGGTGGCGGTTTCGATCACGTCAGCGGCGAGTTGAAAGGTCAGGCCAGCGACCAGCCAGCGCCCGAAGCGCACGAAGCGGGTGGCCATCAGGGTCTGCGCGGCGTCGCGTTTCAGCATGCCCTTGAAGGACGCCAAGGCCGCCTCAAGCGCGCCATAGACGATGACGATCAGCGCGATGAAGTTGATGACGCCGGCGCTGACTTCGCTGGCGCGCAGGAAAAGTTCGTTCATGGCCGTCCCCGTTTTGTTGTTGTGACCGGCTCTGTTGCACAAATCAGCCTGAGGCCGAGTTTTCCCTTCCCTTGGTCGGAGTCATCCCACGCGTTGAGTTTGGGGCGTTCCGAGGGCTGTGAAGCGGTTCAGGATTGCTGCCCTG
>JANLQT010000071.1:0-1957 GCA_031368035.1 Rhodobacterales bacterium
GCGGGGGGCGAATGGCCGAACATGGACCCGGTATCGCCAAGGCAGAAATCGTCCAGCTCGTGCCCGTCGATATCGGTGATCGTGGCGCCTTTGGCCTTGGCCACCAGCGGCAGGAACGGCATCGGCCAGTCGCGCATCCAGTGCAGCGGCACGCCGTCGAGCCAGGCGCCGGCCCCTGCCTGGGCCAAACGCGATTTCGGGCGGCTGGCGGCATAGGCGGCAGCCTCGGTGCGGGCGAAGGCCTTCAGCCGAGCGGCATCAATTCCGGCGATCAGTTCAGGCATGGCATCCCCTTTGACCGCGCCCTTATCGCGCAGGATTTGATCAAATTCAAGCATGCCGTCGTGATGGGTGAATCACCCATCCTACGGGTGCGGATTGTTCGTAGGATGGGTAGTTCACCCATCATGCGAGAACCGTCAGACCGTGACGCGGATTTCGATCAGCCGGGGCCCGTCGCAGGGCTGCTGCAAGGCCCAGACCAGCACCTCCGGCTCCATCGGGATGCTGGTGAACGGCAGATCGCAGGCCGCCGCGAAGGGTTCCAGCCGCAGGGGGGACGGCGTGCAGCCGATCACCTCGGTATTGGCGTCGCGCATCGCGTCGGCAATCTCGCGGAAGCCAGCGTTGTTCCAGACAAGGAACGTCACCTTCAGCTTCTCGTCCACCGCCGTGCGCAACTCGCCGGGCGAGAACTGCAGGCCCCCGTCGCCGATCAGGCACACCACCTGCCGGTCCGGCTGCGCGATTGCCGCCCCAACTGCCGCGCCGGGGCCATAGCCAAGCGCGCCGTAACCGGTCGCGGCATTGAACCAGCCGCCGGGCACGTCGTGGTCATAATAGATGTTGCCGGCATACACCGGCTGGGTACTGTCCCCGACGATCAGCGCGCCGGGCAGGGCGGTGCGGATCGCTTCGACCATGTCCAACCGCTGCGGCAACCTTGCGTCCAATTCGCCCAGAACCGCACGCGCCGCCTGCCGGGTCGCCGCCGCCCGCACCGCGCCGTCGCCGGTCTTCGCCGCCAGCCGCGGCAGCAGCGCCGTCATCACCGCCCCGGCATCGCCCAGAAGCTTGATCCCGGCCTCCACCTTGCCCAGTTGCTCGGGGGAGATGTCGATGCGGATCATTCCCGGCAAGTCCGGATAGGGGGCGACCGCATACATGTCATAGTCGGTTGGCCCGAATTCGGTCCCGATCGCCAAGACCTGATCCGCTTCAACGGCCAACGCGCGGGTGGCGTCCAGACAGGGCGAGGCAGGCACGCACAGCGCATGCCCGTGCATCAGACCGCGCGCGTTGACGGTCTGGATCACCGGCGCATCCAGCCGTTCGGCCAGTGCTTTCAACGCCGCCTCGTCATACTTTACGCCGCCCCCAGCCAGGATCACCACCCGGCGTGCAGCGTTCAACCTGGCCGCCGCTGCTGCAAGCTGCGCTTCGGGCGGCACCGGTTTCGGCGCTGTCGCTGCGGGTGGTGCCAGCGGCGCGCAGGGCATCGGCATCACATCGGTCGGCACTTCCAGATGCACGGGACCGGGCCGGCCACTGCTCAGAAGCGCAAACGCCCAGTCCAGCGCCGGGCCAACCTCGGACGGATCGGTGATTTGCCGCGTCGGGCACAACGCCCGCACCATCGTCGCCTGTTCGGGCAATTCGTGCAGCCATCCCAGGCCAAAGCCCTGAACCGAGCGGCGATTGACGCCGGAAATCACCAGCATCGGGATGCTGTCGGCCCGCGCCTGTGCCATGCCGGTCAGCGCATTGGTCAGGCCGGGGCCTGTGATCACAAAGGCAACCCCCGGCTTGCCACTGGCCCGCGCATAGCCATCGGCCATGAAGGCGCAGCCCTGTTCGTGCCGCGCGGTCACATGCCGGACCGTGCTGCCCGACAAGCCGCGATACAGTTCCACCGTATGCACGCCGGGGATGCCGAAGACGACCTCGACCCCGCGCG
>JANLQT010000077.1:0-7528 GCA_031368035.1 Rhodobacterales bacterium
CCGAATGGTATACGGGAAGTCCGTCGCGGCAGGCAGAACCGCCTGCAACGCACGCCAGGCCAGCTTGCCGTGGCCAATCTCGCGCCGACCGGGCGAGCCGACACGGCCCACTTCGCCAACCGAATAGGGCGGGAAGTTGTAATGCAGCAGGAAGTTGGACCGCGAATTGCCGTTCAGCGCGTCGATGATCTGTTCATCTTCGCCCGTGCCCAGCGTCGTCACCACCAGCCCTTGGGTTTCCCCACGGGTGAACAGCGCCGAGCCATGCGTGCGCGGCAGAATCCCGGTTTCCGAGGTGATCGGCCGCACGGTCTTGTTGTCACGCCCGTCGATGCGCGCACCGCCCGAGATGATATCGCCGCGCAGGATCGAGGATTCCAGCTTCTTGATCGCCGACCCAAGGTTGGCATCCTTCAGCTCGTCTTCCGACAGCGCCGCCTTGATCGCAGCGGAAGCCGCCGAAATCGCCGTGGTGCGTTCCTGCTTGTCACGGATGCCAAACGCCGCCCGCATCTGCACTTCGCCAGCGGCTTTCACCTTGGCATACAGCGCCGAATAGTCCGGCGGCGAATAGTCGAACGGCTCTTTGGCACTGTCTTCCGCGAAGTCGATGATCAGGTCGATCACCGGCTGCATCGCGGCATGGCCGAACTTGACCGCGCCGAGCATCTCGTCCTCGGTCAGCTCGTAAGCTTCCGATTCCACCATCATCACGGCGTCTTTGGTGCCGGCAACGACCAGATCCAGACGCTGGTCCGGGTTGTTGCGCAGGACGGTCATGTCGTCCATCGCCGGGTTCAGCACATAGGCGCCAGCGGTGAAGCCGACACGGGCAGCGCCGATCGGGCCCATGAACGGCACGCCGGAAATCGTCAGCGCGGCAGAAACCGCGATCATCGCCACGATATCGGGATCATTGACCAGGTCGCAGGACAGCACGGTCGCCATCACCAGCACTTCATGCTTGAAGCCTTCGACGAACAGCGGGCGGCAGGGGCGGTCGATCAGGCGGGAAACCAGCGTTTCCTTTTCCGAAGGCCGCGCCTCGCGCTTGAAGAAGCCGCCGGGGATCTTGCCCGCCGCATAGTATTTCTCTTGATAATGCACGGTCAGGGGAAAGAAATCCTGGCCGGGCTTGGGCGTCTTGGCGAAGGTCACGTTGGCCATCACCTGAGTTTCGCCCAGGGTGGCAATGACCGAGCCATCGGCCTGCCGGGCAACCTTGCCCGTTTCCAGAGTGAGCGTTTCGTTGCCCCACTGGATGGATTTTCGCGTCACGTTGAACATCTGTCGTTTCCTCTGGGGCCGATCCGGCGTTCCGGATGCCCCGTGTCAAAGGCGGCCCCATTGCCGCCGCCCCCCAATCCTTCGCATGTGCCCGGGGGTATGGGCCGCACGTCGCAGATGGCGGGGGCCTTACATGAAAAGGCGGGGGATGGGAAGGACGGAGATTCGGGATCGGTTGACAAACCTTGCCATAAGGGACAGCTTACACCTATGGCAACCATGAACATCTCCCTCCCCGACCAGATGAAAGCCTATGCCGAGGCGCAGACCAAGGATGGGCGTTACGGCAATGTATCGGACTACATGCGCGATCTGATCCGGCGGGATCAGGAACAGCGGCAGGCGATTGCCGAGATTCAGGCGTTGGTGGACGAGGGCTTGGCAAGCGGGCCGTCGCAACCCTTCGACATAGACGCATTCCTCGCCGAGATGCGAACGCGGACGGTTGAGTGACCCGCCGCTTGAGACTTCTGCCCCGCGCGCGCTCCGACCTCGCCGACATTTGGCTTTATACGGCGCGGCAATGGTCCATGGACCAGGCAGACAGTTATATTCGCGGCCTGAACGACGCGCTGGCCTTGCTATGTGATCAACCGGACCTGGCACCCCGGTATGGCAAAGTCACCCCACCTGTGCGGGTTCACCGCTTCCGATCACACGCTGCAATCTTCACCGCCGACGACTCCCTGCTCGAAGTCGTTCGCGTCGTCCATTCCCGCTCCAACTGGCAGGCGCTGCTGGCGGATTGAACGCAAAACGCCCGCGCCTTTCGGCACGGGCGTCTGCAATCCCATAAGGGAAATCCTTACCGGCGCAGGCCCAGGCTGGTGATCAGCTTGGTATACCGCGCCTCATCCTTGCCCTTCAGATAGTCCAGCAGCTTGCGGCGCTGCGCGACCATCATCAGCAGACCCCGGCGTGAGTGGTTGTCTTTCTTGTGGCCCTTGAAATGCTCGGTCAGCGTCGCGATGCGCGACGACAGGATCGCCACCTGAACTTCCGGCGAGCCGGTGTCGTTCTCTTTGGTGGCGTATTCCTTGATGAGCCTGGCTTTTTCTTCAACAGTGATCGACATCGGGTTCTCCGTGGTTGAATGTGACGGCACAAGCCGGGATGTCGTCCAGCAAGGCCCTTGACCCCCTGCCGCCGGAAGCCGAAAGCAACAGCCGACAACGCAGGAAGATGCGCGGATATAGGGGAATTCCCCCAGCAAGGGAAGCGGTAATTCCCGAGGGTCCGGCCAGTCACCGGTGGCAAGACATCCTTAACCTTGCGCACAGAAAACCCTTTGCAGAACCGCCGCGCAGGTGGATTTGGCAACGCTTTCCTGCCAAAGTCCTTCCCAGGATAACATCGCAATTTCAATAGTTTGCGGTTAATGTTCGTTAATGGCTCAGGGGTGGGCCAGAGGCTGGGGTGTAGGATGCTGGGCCTGTTGGGTCTTTTTGGCGCCATGATCGCCGGGGTCGTGGCCGATGCCATGATCAATCACGAAGGACATGACGCAGGTGCCGAGGATGATCCCGGTCACGGTCGCGACGATTCCGGGGATGACCCTGCGGACGGGTCGGGCGATGGCGCGGGCGATGGCGATCACGGCTCGCTGCTGGACGATCCGGCACAGCAGGCCAGCCAGTCGGAGGACTCTGAAAGCGATCCTTCCGCCGATGCGCCCGCGGGCGACGCCGGCGCCTCCTCCCAGCCGGACGATCCGACCCTGGGCGGCAGCGTGGACGGCATGCCAAGCTCCAGCGACCTGGCCGATGCGCCGGACGATCCGGTCACGGCCACCGGCGGCGCGGGCAGCGACAATCTGGACGGCGCGGACAGCGCCGACAGCCTGACGGGCGGCGACGACGATGATGGCCTGACCGGGCGCGGCGGCGATGACGCACTGTCCGGTGGGGCAGGCCAGGACACCCTGGATGGCGGAGAGGGCGATGACAGCCTGAACGGCGGCAAGGGCGATGATGGCCTGACCGGCGGCGATGGCGCCGACCGCCTGCTTGGCGGCGCGGGGGGCGACAGTCTGAATGGCCAGAACGACAACGATTTCCTGGACGCTGGCGGCGGCAATGACAGCGTGACGGGCGGTCAGGGCGATGACACCGCAAAGGCAGGCACCGGCAATGACACGGTGGACGCCGGCGACGGCAACGACCTGATCGCAGGCGGCAACGGGTCCGACGATCTGGCAGGCGGCACCGGCAATGACACGCTTTGGGGCGACAGTGCCAGCGGCGAGGATGACCGCGACACCGACTTCCTGAACGGCGGCGCCGGCGATGACCAACTTCACGTCGGCGCGGGCGATTACGCCAATGGCGGCGAGGGTGCGGACAGCTATGTGCTTGACGATCATCCCGCCGATCAGGATGCCGCCCAGATCACCGACTGGCACCCGGACGAAGATTCGCTGGTCATTGTCTATGACCCTGCGGCCCATCCCGACCCCGTGCTGGACGTGCTGACCGAGAAGGATTCGCCCGACGCGACGATCACTCTGGACGGCGTGCCCATCGCCCATGTCGCAGGCGGCGCGGGACTTTCCGCCTCGGACATCCATCTGCAGGCTGAGGCGGCCTGACGCGGGGGCGCACCCTCAACCCGCGCCAACGATTTTTCTCCGAAAAATCAGGCGCTCAACCCCCGTCATGGCGGAATTTTCGAAGGAAATTCGTAGCCCCGCCCAAGGCCCCCACCGCGCCGAGCCCTATTATCGCCCCGTCACCGCCCCATTCCAAGGTTCCGGCTGCGGGTCATAGGCCAGATACAGTGGATGCCGCGGATGCCCGCCCTTGGTCAGGCCCAGATGCCACAGCGCCAATCCCTCGCCGCGCAAACGTGTCTCCACCGCCGCCCCGCGCCCCAGATGCGCGCCATGCACGCCCCAGGCGCAAATCACTTGCCCGCCCTGCCGCGCAAGACCGGTCAGGACCGCGTCATTGGCCACCCCCACCGGGTCAGCCGCCCGCTTCAGATCCGCTGGCAGCGTGGCCCGAAACGCAAAGATATTGCCCACCGAAAACGCCGGAAACCCCCAGCGCCGCGCCCGTTGTTCGCAGCGCTCGACCGTGGGGTCATTGGCCAGCTCTGTCGCCCTTGACGGGTTCAGCATGATGAACAGCAGCCCCGCGCCTTCGCCCCAGCGGCGCGTCAGCTCGAACCGGTGCGCCTCGTCGTTCGAATAGACCGCAAGGCTTTCCACCCCGCCCTGGACATGCCGCCGCGTGATCATTCGCAGGGTCACTCCGGCGCAAAGACCCGCAGGGGATGCAACTCACCCGCCTGATAATGCCCCACCGCCACCGCCCGGCCCTGAAAGCTCGCCCAAGCCGGCGCGCCCCACTCCAGCCCCGAAGCAATCACCATCCCCGGATTGCCATGCGCCAGCCGCGCCGCACCCTCGGGCGTGGCCGGCAGCTCCGGCAGATCGGCCAAAGCCCTCTGCAACGGCACCACCCGCGCGCGCAATTCATCCGTCCCCGCCAGCCGCTCAACATCTTCCAGACTCAGCGCATCCTCAACCCGGAACGGCCCCGACCAGGTCCGTCGCAACCAGCCGACATGCCCCAGGCACCCCAGCGCCCGCCCCAGATCGCGGGCAATGGCGCGCACATAGCCGCCCTTGCCACAAACCATCTCGATTACCGCAGTCTCCGGACCCGCCTCGATCAGCTCAAGGCTTTCCACCCACAAGGGCCGCGCTGCCAGATCCATCGCCACGCCCTCGCGCGCCAGATCATAGGCGCGCTCTCCGTCCACATGCACCGCCGAAACCTGCGGCGGCACCTGCCCAATATGCCCCCGAAACGCCGCCAGCGCCGCCTCGACCGCCTCGCGTGCCGGTCGCAAGGCCGAGGTCACCGTCACCTCCCCCTCCGCGTCATCCGTCCGCGTCTCGGCCCCCCAGCGCACTTCAAACCGATAGCACTTCAGCGCCTCGGTCAGATAGGGCACCGTCTTGGTCGCCTCGCCCAAGGCCACCGCCAGAACCCCTGTCGCCGCCGGGTCCAGCGTCCCGGCATGGCCCGCCTTCTGCGCCTGCAAAGCCCAGCGCACCTTGCCCACGACTTGAGTGGACCCAATCCCCGCCGGCTTGTCGATGATCAGCCAGCCCGAAATCGGCCGCCCCTTGCGCGTCTTGGCCATGTCCCGCTACTCGGCGCCCGGCTCGGCATCCCCGTCCGGCGCCGCGATATCCCGCATCACCTTGGGGTCGGCGAACAGCCGCCGCGTCTCGTCCAGCCGGTCAAAGGTCTCATCCCGCCGAAACCGCAGTTCGGGCGTGTATTTCAGCGTCATCCCGATCGAAATCAGATGCCGCAGATGCCCCGTATGCTTGGCCAGCGCCTTGATCGCGTCCTCGACCGAGGCCCCACCCATCAGCGGCATGATATACACCGTCGCCACCCGCAGATCGGGCGATATCGAAACCTCGCCCACCGTGATCGACATGGTGTTCAGGTCGGGATCGTGAATCTCGCCCCGGTTCAGCACCTCGGACAAGGTGCGGCGGATCATTTCGCCCACACGCAACTGGCGCTGCGACGGGCCGTCTTTGGAGATGCGTTTTGCCATGGCGGCTGCTTTAGGGGTTTTCGCCGCGCCCCGCAACGCTTGGACTTTGCGCGCCGCGCCAAAACCGCTAAAGCCCGGTCAGGACTTTGGAGGCACCCATGGCAGAACTCCCCGGAATCGTGATCACAGGTGCATCGGGCCGCATGGGCCAGATGCTGGTTGCCCGAGTCAGCGAAAGCCCCCTGATGCGGCTGGTTGGCTGCGTGGAACGCCAGGGCCATGCCTGGGTCGGCCGTGACATCGGCACCGCGATGGGCGGTGCGGCCCTTGGCGTCACTGTCACCGACGATCCCTTGGACGCCTTCGCCAATGCCCAAGCCGTGATCGACTTCACCTCTCCCGCCGCCACCGTGGAGTTCGCGCTTCTTGCCGCGCAGGCCCGCGCCGTGCATGTCATCGGCACCACCGGGCTGGAACCCGAACACCACGCCAAGATCGACGCCGCCGCCCGCCATGCCGTCATCATCCAGGCCGGCAACATGAGCCTTGGCGTCAACCTGCTGACCCGGCTGACCCAAAAGGTGGCCGAGGCGCTCGACGACGAATGGGATATCGAGATCATCGAGGCGCACCACAACCGCAAGGTCGATGCCCCTTCCGGCACTGCCCTGATGTTGGGACAAGCCGCCGCCGACGGTCGCGGCGTGCCCATTGGCGAAGCGCGCACTCCCACCCGCGACGGCATCACCGGCGCGCGCCAACGCGGCACCATTGGCTTCTCCTCCATCCGAGGTGGCGATATTGTCGGCGAGCATGACGTGATCTTCGCCGCCGCCGGAGAGCGCATCATCCTGCGCCACATCGCCACCGACCGCAGCATCTTCGCCCGAGGCGCCCTGAAAGCCGCGCTTTGGGGCCAGACCCAGAAGCCGGGCCGCTACACGATGTTCGACGTCTTGGGCCTCTGACCCCCCAGATCACAATCGGCGCGGCAAACCCGTGAAATTGAGGCCAATCGTGGTTAGTGGAATCCTAACGGAATTTTCGAAATCATTGTAAATCAATGCGTTATCTGACATTTCACGCGTGAAATCCGGCGATTTCACACCCCTAGAAATCCACCGCCAGCCCCTTCTTCTCCCAATCGCCATAGCGCACCGGCTCCAACCCCTTGCGCCCCCCCAACTCGGTCGGCAGCACCACACCAACCTTGCGCCGCGCCTCCGCCTCGGCCAAAGCGCGCAAGGCTTCGGGCGGCAGGTCGGGTTTTTCGGGGGTCTCTGGCATGGACTGGCCTTTCGCAGGGTCACCCTGATATAGGGGGGCGCAACCAATATCGGCAAGGGGCCCCCATGGCAGAGCCAGACCGCATCACGGCACGCAGCGGGGCACTTGGCCTTCTGAACGGCGTCCTGAACCAACGCCGCCTGTTGTCCGACCTTCTGGCCGATGGCGCGCTGGACGGGCTGCCCCCGCCCGACCGCGCCCGCGCCCAGCGGCTGGCGCTGGCAACCCTGCGCCAGATCGAGCCGATCGACAGGCTTCTCAACCCGCGCTTCCAGAAGCCCCCGCCGCTGAAGGTCCGCAACTTGCTTCGCCTCGCGGTGTCCGAACTGGCGGGCGGGGCCGCCCCCCACGGCGTCGTCAACGAATCCGTCGATCTCGCCCGCGCCGACCCCGCCACCACCAATTTCGCCGGCCTCGTGAACGCCGTCCTGCG
>JANLQT010000141.1:0-7978 GCA_031368035.1 Rhodobacterales bacterium
AGGGGCAAATACTCTGCGGGGGCAAATACTCTGCGGGGGTTTGGGGGCGGCAAGTCCCCATCTCCAAGCCGGCTCGCCGAAGGCGACAGGCGAGACAAAGACCCTGCGAAGCTCCGCTGCTTCACACCCGGCCCCTTGCCATGCGCGCGGAAATTGGGCACCGCTAAGCCAGCAGCCAAGGGGCAACCGATGACCCAAGCCCGCACCAAGATTCAGGCCAAGAACCACGCGGCCATTCTGGAGGCCGCGCTGGACGTCTTTTCCAAATCCGGCTTCCGCGGCGCGACGCTCGACCAGATTGCCGAGGCGGCGGGCCTGTCCAAGCCGAACCTGCTGTATTACTTCCCCTCCAAGGATCTGGTTTACACCTCGGTGCTGAACGGCCTGCTGCAAACTTGGCTGGACCCCCTGCGCGCCATGGACCCCAAGGGGGATCCAGTGCGCGAGGTGCTGGCTTACGTCCGTCGCAAGGTCGAACTTGCCCGCGATTACCCGCGCGAAAGTCGCCTGTTTGCCAACGAGATGCTGCAAGGTGCGCCCCGGATGAAGCAGATCCTGCAAACCGACCTGCACGACCTGGTGGCCCAAAAGGCTGCGGTGCTGGAAACCTGGATGGCCGAGGGGCGCATCGCCCGGGTCAATCCGGTGCATCTGATCTTTTCGGTCTGGGCACTGACCCAGCATTATGCCGATTTCGACGTTCAGGTCCGCGCGGTGCTTGGCCCCGGCCATGACCCTTTCACTGAGGCCGGCGATTTCCTGACCACCCTTTACGAACGGCTGCTCTCGCCCTGACCGCCAACCGGTCCCTGCGTCACTTGCGCCTTGGACCGCGTGCGGTCTGGACGAGGCTGTGCCCCGGGTGTAGTCAGCGCCCCAACCAGTTTCAGGCCACAACTCATGACCGAAGACAATTCTTCCGTTGAACAGACGGCACTGAAGACCGGAACCCCCACACCGATTCCCCCGCATCACGGGGATGCCGCCCCACAAAACCTTTGGAAACTGGTGCTTGGCTCGGTCGGGGTGGTTTATGGCGACATCGGCACCTCACCGCTTTATGCGCTGCGAGAATCGCTGCATGCCACCTCTGCCGACGGCTCCTCGCAAGGCGAGGTGATCGGCGTCGTCTCGATTCTGCTCTGGACGCTCATCATTATCGTCTCGATCAAATATGTGATGCTGGTGATGCGGGCCGACAACCGCGGCGAAGGCGGCACGCTGTCGCTGGTCGCCCTTGTGCAGCAAGCGCTCAAACGCCGCCCCGGCTGGTTGATCGCGGTGGGCGTAGTCGGCATCTCACTGTTCTTCGGCGATGCGATCATCACCCCGGCCATGTCGGTCCTGTCAGCAGTCGAGGGCATGACCATCGTCGCCCCCGGATTTCAGCCCCTCGTCGTACCGGTCACGCTGGCGATCATCTTCGGGCTGTTCCTGTTCCAAAGTCAGGGGACCGAGCGGGTGTCGATCCTGTTCGGGCCGATCATGGTGCTGTGGTTCGCGGTCATGGCGATCAACGGCATCGTCAACATGTCGGCCGACCTGTCGATTCTGCGCGCCTTGAACCCGCTTTACGGCTTGGGCTTTCTGACCCATCACGGGTTCGGCTCGTTCTTCGTGCTGGGCGCAGTGTTTCTGGCCGTCACCGGGGGCGAGGCGCTCTATGCCGACATGGGCCATTTCGGCCGCACCCCGATCCGCATCGCCTGGGGGTTTCTGGTGTTTCCGGCCCTAGCGCTGTCCTACCTCGGCCAAGGCGCGTTGGTGCTGCACAACCCCGCCGCGGTCGAGAATCCGTTCTTCCTGATGGTGCCGCCCGCTTTCCTTCTGCCGCTGGTGATCCTGGCAACCTTCGCCACGGTGATTGCAAGCCAGGCGGTGATCTCGGGCGCGTTTTCCATGATGCAGCAGGCCGTGCAGATGGGCCTGCTGCCGCGGATGGAGATCCGGCACACCTCGGAAACCCAGCACGGGCAGATCTACATGCCGCGGGTGAACATGGTGCTGATGGTCGGGGTGATCATTCTGGTGATCGCGTTCGAAAGCTCGTCCAAGCTGGCCTCGGCTTACGGCATCGCGGTGACCGGAGACATGGTCATCACCTCCATCCTTGCGATGACCCTGTTTTACCGCGCCTGGCACTGGCCCTTGCCAGCCGTCCTGGGAATCATGCTGCCGATCCTGGGGATCGAATTGGTGTTCCTGGCCGCCAACCTGATGAAGCTGATCGACGGCGGCTTCGTGCCAGTGCTGTTCGCCAGTACAATGTGCGCGCTGATCTGGACCTGGGTGCGCGGCAGCCGCCATGTGCAGAAAAAGGCGCATGAAAGCTCGGTCGAGTTGACCAAGCTGATCACCATGCTGGCCAAGTCGCATCCGCTCGAGGTGCCGGGCACTGCCGTTTTCCTGACCCAAGACCCCGAAACCGCGCCTTCGGCACTGCTGCACAACCTCAAACACAACCGGGTTCTCCATGCGCAGAACTTCATCGTGACGGTGCAGGTCGCCAACACGCCCCGTGTGTCTGACGAAAAGCGCCTGACGCTGGAGCGGCTGTCGGACCGCTTCCTGCGCGTGAAACTTCAGTTCGGCTATATGGAAACGCCGAACGTGCCGCGCGCCCTGGCCCTGGCGCGGCGGCGCGGCGAGAAATTTGACATCATGACCACCTCGTTCTTCCTGAACCGCCGCAGCTTCAAGGCCGCGCGCAATCAAGGTTTGCCAACCTGGCAAGAGCGTGTGTTCATCTCGATGTCGAAGTCCGCCGCCGATGCCACGGCGTTCTATTGCCTGCCCTCGAACCGGGTTGTCGAGATGGGTCAGCAAATGGCGATCTAGGCGTCAGAGGCTGCGCATCACCTCGGCCGCACGGGTGAAACTTTCATTGCGCGCCTCAGGGTCCCAGATGGCGCCAGAAAAGATCACCTCATCCGGCGCGTGCCGCGCAATCAAGGCGCCCAACTGCCGCCGCACGGTTGCGGGGGATCCGACGGCCGCGCAAGACATGGCTTGCGCCGCCTGATCAAGCGCTAAAGGGGAAATGTCTGAAAGATCTTCCCGAGGGGGCGGCAGTTTGCCGGGCTGACCGCTGCGCAGCCGCGCAAACGCTTGCATCTGCGAAGATCGCAAAAGCTCGGCCTGACCATCGGTTTCGGCCACGACCATGCCCATCGCCATCATGAAATGCGGACGCTCCGCCCAGACCGAAGGGCGGAACGTCGCACGATAAGCCGCCGCCGCATCGTCCAGAAGCGTCGGAGCGAAGTGGCTGGCAAAGGCGTAGGGCAATCCCAGATAGGCGGCCAGTTGCGCGCCATAGAGGCTGGAGCCCAAAATCCAGACCGGCACTTTCGCCCCCTCCCCCGGACAAGCGCGGACTTTCGCCTGCGGATCGGCATCGTCCAGATAATGCAGAAGCTCCATCACCGCCTGCGGGAAATCGTCCTCCTGGTCCAGCCCCCGGCGCAGGGCGCGCGCCGTGGCCATGTCGGTTCCCGGCGCGCGGCCAAGGCCAAGGTCGATCCGGCCCGGAAACAGCGCCTCCAGCGTGCCGAACTGCTCGGCGATGACCAGAGGCACGTGGTTCGGCAACATGATGCCACCAGAGCCCACCCGGATGCTGCGGGTCCCCGCCGCGACATGGCCGATCACGACCGCTGTTGCTGCAGACGCGATACCGGCCATGCCATGATGCTCAGCCAGCCAAAAGCGGGTATAGCCCGCATCCTCTGCGGCCCGGGCCAGCGACAGCGTGTCCTGAAGGGCATCGCGGGGGGTGAACCCTTCGCGCACGGAACTGAGGTCAAGAAGAGAATAGGGAAGCATTGGCGCAGAATGACGCGCGGTTCCGGCGGCTGCCAGCGGTAATCCATCGGAGCTTCGCAAGTCTTTGTGTCAGCGGCGAAGCTTTGCTCCTTGCTTCCGACTTGGGGGTTTCCCACTCCCAAACCCCCGTGGGATACTTGGAGAATGTGATTTGGAAGAAGCGGCGCCCTTGTCATTCACCGAAGCCATAAATATCCCCGCCGGAGGCACCACGACGCAAGGCGCGAAGCCGCCGCAGCCGACACCAAGACCCTTGCGCAGCTCCGCTGCCTTCCGGGCCTCATCCCGCCAGCGCCTGTGCCTTCAGCACCCGCCGCAGGATTTTGCCCGAGGCGCTTTTGGGGATCGTCGCCACCAGACGGATCTCTCTCGGGCGTTTGAACTTCGCCAGCCGGTCCGACAGGAAGGCCTCAACCTCGGCCACCCCGGGCGCAGCCCCGGCTTGTGGCACGATGAAGGCCACGACCCGCTCGCCGGTCTCGTCATCGGGCAGCCCCAGCACGGCCGCATCGGCGATGGACGGGCAGGCGAGCAATTCCTGCTCCACTTCAGCCGGGGCGACCTGAAAGCCGGACACTTTGATCAGCTCTTTCAGCCGGTCCCGGATGAAGAAGTGCCCGTCCGCGTCATAGGTCGCAAGATCCCCGGTGCGCAGCCAGGGTCCATTCAGCGCCCAGGTCGTGGACTCCGGCGCGTTGTGATAGCCCAGCATCACCTGCGGCCCGCACAGCCAAAGCTCCCCCTCCTCGCCCGGCCCCAGATCGGCGCCGGTGGCCGGGTCCACGATCCGCGCCGATGTACCAGGCATCAGCACCCCCACCGAGCCCGACTTGGCGCCCGGCACCGGAGAGATATGACTGACGGGCGAAAGCTCGGTCATCCCGTAGCCTTGCATCACCTGGCAGCCCAGCCGTGCCCCCACCGCCGCCGCCACATCGCCGCCCAAAGGTGCTGCGCCCGACATCATCACCTGCAGCGTGTCCAGCTTGAACTGGTCCACCAAAGGATGCTTGGCAAGCGCGACCGCCACCGGGGGCGCGATCAGCACCAGCCGCATGGCATGGGTCTGCACATGGGTCAGGAAGGCCGAAAGATCAAAGCGCGGCATCGTGACCAGACCCGCGCCCTGCGCAAGAAACAGGTTCATCAGCACATTCATGCCGTAGATGTGGAAGAACGGCAGGAAGGCCACAGACAACTCGCCGGGCCGAACCTCCAGCCCGGCCAGCACCTGATCCACATTGGCCACCAGATTGCGATGGCTCAGCCGCACGCCCTTGGGCAGGCCCGTGGTGCCCGAGGAATAGGGCAGCGCGACGACATGGGTGGCAAGGTCCACCGGCACCTGCGCCATCAGCAGCGCGCCCATCAGCGGCTCAAGCCCGCCGTCCATCGCCACACATTCAAGCGCTCCCAACCCTTGCACCGCTTCGGCGGCAAGCGGCATCAGCGCGGACAGGGTAAACAGCCAACTGGCCCCGCTGTCTTTCAACTGATGCGCCACTTCATGAGCGGTATAGCCGGGATTGATCGTGGTGATCGTCGCGCCGGCATAGGCTGCGGCATGAAACACCGTGGCAAAATCCGGCATGTTCGGCGCGAAGATCGCAATCACGCTGCCTGGGCCGACGCCATGCGCCCTCAGCCCCCCGGCCAGACGTTCGATCCTCTCGCGCAGCGCGGAAGCGGTCAGGGTGGACCCACTTGGCCCGTCCACCAGCGCAATGCGGCCCGGATCGTAAGCCAGTCCCTGGAACACCCGTTCGGTTATGCTCAGATCACGCGCCGCCAGGGGCGGCAGCGGACTTGTCACAATGGCCATCTTGTCCTCCCTCCCAGGCGCGGTGCCTGGCTCCGAGGGCAAGTCTAGCACGGCTGGAGGGCAAATCACTGGTGTTGTCGCGCCGGGTCAGACCTTCAGCGCCATGCCGAACATCCAGGCCAGATAGGCCAGAATGAACAGCCGGTTGGGCAGGCCAAGCGGCGCATCCCGGGCGATGTCCAGCCCCTGCCCCCGCCACCTGGCCAACAGAAAGACGAACAAAAGGAACGCCCCCCAGACCGGCACCGCCAGCAGCAAGGCCCGGCGCGCGAAAGGATACCCCCCCGCCAGCAGGCTGACCCCAAGCGCCAGCACCACGATCGGAAATCCGACGATATAGCCAACGGCCGCGATATTGTGCAAACGCCGCGCCCGCGACGGCTTTCTGGCCGGCGTGACCATCGGATCGGTGCGGAAATACCCCGCCACGCCCTGCAACACGCCGATCAGCCCCAGCAACACGGCCAGCGACACCGGCACGAAGGGCAACAGCGCCTTGGCCACGACGATATGCGCCACCATCCAGCTGCCATACGCCAAATCCATCACCCAGCCAAACCGGCCGAGGGACAATTCGCTCATCATCCGGGTGCGCATCGAAATTTCGGGGTTCAAAAGATGCGCAAGCAAGATCAGCGCCCCGGTCATCCCTGTCAGCCAAACCGCAGATGACATGCTATTCCGCCGCCTTCACGGCTCCGGGATTGTTGGGATGCGTGGTCCAGTTGGCATAGTCATCCACCCGGCGACCGGTGCGCGGGTCCACCGTTCCCTTGTCCAGCGTCACCATCGTGATGCAATCCTCCACCGGGCAGACATCGACACACAGGTTGCAGGCGACACATTCCTCGTCCTTCACCTCGAACACCCGGCCCGGTTTCATCGCGATGGCCTGGTGCGAGGTGTCCTCGCAGGCCGCATAGCAGCGCCCGCATTTGATGCAGGCGTCCTGGTCAATCCGGGCCTTGGTCACATAATTCAGGTTCAGGAACTGCCAGTCGGTGACATTGGGCACCGCGCGGCCCACCAGGTCATCAAGGCCCATCTGCTTGGCGTCCAGATATTCCGACAGGCCCGAGATCATTTCTTCCACGATCTTGAACCCATAGGTCATCGCCGCGGTGCAAACCTGCACGTTGCCCGCGCCAAGCGCCATGAACTCGGCCTCATCGCGCCAGGTGGTGATGCCGCCAATGCCTGATATCGGCAGGCCCCGCGTGCCAGCCGACCGGGCAATCTCGGCCACCATGTTCAGCGCGATCGGCTTCACCGCCGGCCCGCAAAAGCCGCCATGCGTGCCCTTGCCGTCGATCATCGGTTCTGGCGAGAAACTGTCCAGATTGACCGAGGTGATCGAATTGATCGTGTTGATCAGCGAGACCGCATCCGCCCCGCCCTTGTTCGCCGCCTCTGCCGGTTTGCGGATATCGGTGATGTTGGGGGTCAGCTTCACGATGCAAGGCATGCGGGAATAGTGCTTGACCCAGCGCGTGACCATTTCGATATATTCGGGCACTTGCCCCACGGCTGAACCCATGCCGCGCTCGGCCATGCCATGCGGGCAGCCGAAGTTCAACTCGACGCCGTCCGCCTCGGTATCCTCGATCCGGGCCAGAATGTCCTTCCACGAATCTTCATCGCAAGGCACCATCAGGCTGATCACCAGCGCGCGGTCCCTGTAGTCACGCTTGACCTGCTTGATCTCGCGCAGGTTCACCTCCAACGGCCGGTCGGTGATCAGTTCGATGTTGTTCAGCCCCAAAAGCCGCCGATCCGCGCCATAAATCGCGCCATAACGCGGCCCGTTGACGTTGACGACCGGAGGCCCCTCGGACCCCAGCGTCTTCCAAACCACCCCGCCCCAACCGGCCTCGTAAGCCCGGCGGACGTTGTATTCCTTGTCAGTCGGCGGAGCCGACGCGAGCCAGAACGGATTGGGGGATTTGATGCCGACGAAATCAGATGAAAGATTTGCCATGATTTTCTCCGTAGGATGGGTGATTCACCCATCACTTCAATGGGGAATGCCCATCACCCCACCAACGCCGCATGAATATCTTCTGCCGCATCCCGCCCCTCGGCAACCGCCGTCACGGTCAAATCCTCCCCACCGCTCGCACAATCCCCCCCCGCCCAAACGCCCTTCAAACTGGTCCGCCCCTTGGCATCGACAGCGATCTTCCCGCCCTCCAGCGTCAGCCCCTCTGGCGTTCCCGCCAAAGTCTGCCCAATCGCCTTCAGCACCGTATCCGCCGGCAAGAGATACGTCTCACCCCTAACCTTCAGCCCCCCCGGCCCGTCCTCCGTATAGGAAAACTCAACCGCCCCCGC
>JANLQT010000185.1:0-3798 GCA_031368035.1 Rhodobacterales bacterium
CGAAGCGGCGCAGTTTCTCGGCAAAATACAAGCTGCAGATCCTGGCGGAGACCGACCGCGCCGTTGAAACGGGCGGTATTTCAGCCATCCTGCGGCGTGAGGGCCTGTATTCCTCGGCCTTGAGCGACTGGCGGGGTCAGCGCGAGGCAGGCACTCTGGGTGCGTTGCAGCCCCGCGCGCGCGGTCCGGAAAAGGCTGCGGTGAACCCGCTGCAAGCCGAATTGGCGAAGTCCAATCGGGAGAATGCCGCCCTGCGCCGCCGCCTTGATCAGGCGGAGGCGATCATCGCCATCCAAAAAAAAGTGGCAGCGCTTGTGGACGAGATGGAGAAGGCGTCCGGCAACAGCGGCAAATCATGATGGCCGCCGTTGTGGCTTTGTCGCCGGCCAGCGGTCTGACGACGGCCGTTTGCACAGCACTGGAGGTATCGCGGGCGTCTGTGCAACGACATCGCAGGGCCCTGACCGCCCCGCAATGCGCGACAAAACCTCGGCCATCTGTCGCACGCGCCTTACCGGAAAGTGAACGGGATCAAGTGCTTGCCCATCTGCGCACACCCCGCTTCGCGGATCAGACCCCAACCGAAGTCTATGCCACCTTGCTCGATGAAGGCGTCTATCTGTGTTCGATCCGAACGATGTATCGCATCCTTGCCGCCCATGGTGAGGTTGCGGAGCGCCGTCGTCAGCGTCGCCACCCGGTCTACCAAAAGCCTGAACTGCTGGCCAAGGGCCCCAACCAAGTATGGTCCTGGGACATCACAAAGCTGATGGGACCGGTCAAATGGTCTTACTTCTATCTCTACGTCATCCTCGATATTTTCAGTCGCCGGGTCGTGGGCTGGCGCATCGAGCATGCGGAAAGTGCCATTCAATTCAAAGCACTCTTCCAAGACGCCATGGCAAAACACGCCGTGCCGCCAGACCAGTTGACGCTGCATGCCGATCGGGGTGGACCCCCTCTCGTGATTTGCCGGGCAAATCACTGCCGGGCAACGCATGAAGGCCAAGGCAACGGCTTTGATGCTGGCCGATCTCGGCGTGGTCAAATCCCTTGGGCAGGCCGCACAGCTCGAATGACAACCCGTTCTCGGAGGCCCACTTCAAGACGCTGAAATATCAGCCTGAATTCCCCAAACGTTTCCAAACCATCGACGACGCCCGCACGTTCTGCCGACGGCTCGCAGCCTGGTATAACGAAGACCCTCATCACGCAGGCATCGGCCTGATGACACCCGACCAAATCCACTTCGGGCAAGCCGACATCATCTATGCCGCCCGCCAAACCGCGCTTGACGCCGCGTTTCTCAGCACGCCGGAGCGGTTCGTCCGCCAGCGTCCCAAACCACCCCAAATCCCGACCGCCGTCTGGATCAACCCGCCCAAGACCACGCAGATACGCCAAGCCTGAACTCAAAACCAAAGGTCTCGAAGTTCGTTGACACGTTCCGGAACACCCCTCACGCAGCCTGCAGCATAGGTCTGTCCAGGGAAAGGGATACTCCAGCCTTCAGAGGATTTGCGCAACAAAGCCCCTCGCATGATGTATTTGTATTGATGTGTATAATTTAAACTCCGATAGTAGCGCAAGCGGGGTCGGCTTGATGGGGGCAACCAGCGTGTGAACGAAGGTAACCTGCATCAACTCAAATCTCTCTTTGCGGAGCTAAGCTGGGCTCAAAATCATACAGGACGACGATATTGATAGGCTCCGCGCGGCCTCAAAGTCTTACGCGTTCGCTGACGCTCTGGCTCGCCGTGCTTTACGGGCTTGGCGTCACGATTGGCGCGGGTATCTATGTACTCGTTGGTATCGCTGCGGGAAGTAGTGGCATGCACGCGCCGCTGGCATTCGTTTTTGCCGCACTCGTCATGTCGTTCAGTGCCGCTTCGTTCGCCGAACTTGGGACCCGCATGCCCGTCAGTGCCAGCGAGGCTGCCTATGTTGAAAAGGCGTTCAACCGGCCGTGGTTGAGCCTTGGCATGGGGTTACTGGTTGTCGTTACGGCAACGATCTCGGCTGCCACGATCAGCGTCGGCAGCGCTGGCTATCTCGGCGTATTTTTGGATCTGCCCGCGCGCTGGATCATTACGCTCGTCGTGCTGTCCATGGGGCTTGTGGCTTGTCTCTCGACGCACCAATCCGTGACATTGGCCGGCACCATGACCTTGATCGAGCTTGGCGGGCTTATGCTTATCATCGTCACTGGTTTTGGGGCGGGTAGCGATGTCCTGACCCGCCTTCCCGAGATCTTGCCAGCGCCGGGCGACATCGGGGTATGGGTCGGGCTTTCCGGAACGACCCTGATCGCCGTGTTTGCATTTATCGGATTTGAACATCTGGTCAATGTCGCAGAGGAGATGAAGAACCCATCGCGGACGTTGCCGTGGGCCCTTTTTCTGACACTTGGATTGACCGCGCTGGTTTATGCACTGGTAGTCTGGGTGGCTGTTGTCGCGGTGCCACCTGGCGAACTTGCCACATCCAGCGCCCCTTTGGCATTGGTGTTCGAGCGACTGACGGGTCTGCCGCTGAAGACAATGAGTTTGATTGCCGTCATAGCGACCCTGAACGGCATCATCGTCCACGTCATCATGATCTCGCGGGTTCTTTACGGGCTGGCGAACCAGGGCAATCTTCCCCGGGTACTGACGCATCTCAACCCTACTACCGGCACGCCACTTCTGGCCACTGCACTCGGCGTTGTCGTCATTTTGCTGCTGGCGCTTGCGGTGCCATTGGCCGGGCTCGCTGACCTGGCGGCCCGCTTTACCCTTTTGGTTTTTGCGATTATCAATGTCACCCTGATCCGCATCAAGTCGCGCGAGGCAGCGGTGCCTGCGCATGTCTTTGTCTGTCCGCGATGGGTGCCTGTTGCAGGCTTGGTCTCGAGTATGGGGTTACTGTTTCTGGATGTGGTTGTACGCTAACCGGATGGAACAAAACCCCGGATCGCCATTCAGTCGCCGCCTCAGACGATCGGCCCTGGCCGTTGCCAGCGTTGTCGGCATCCTGATTTGCGTTCTTATCGCTTGGCCATTTCTAGGCGCGATCACCTGGGCGCTGACGCTGGCGATCCTGTTCGCACCGCTTCACGTGAGGATCGAAAAGTTGGTCAGGCATGCGAACATTGCGGCCCTTCTCTCGACCGCCATTATTGTCGTCGTTGTGGCTGTCCCGGCCGTTTTTGTCGCCGATCGCCTCATTGCGGAAGCCGCCTCCGCTATTGTATCCCTTCAGGCCCGCGTTGAGAGTGGCGAACTCCAAAACTTGCTCGATCGCTACCCCGCCCTTGCGCCACTTGGTGACTGGATCGACCGGCAGTTCGATTTACCGTCAATGATGGCGTCCATTGCGACATGGCTGAGCAATATCGGGGCGACGATAGTCAAAGGGTCGTTGCTTCAGGTGGTCGAGGTTTTCATCACCTTCTACCTGGTGTTTTACTTTATGCGCGACAGGCTGGTCGCCAAGAACATAATCAAGGCGTGGCTGCCGCTAACACCGCCTGAAACCGATCAGCTGTTTCGCCGGGTCGCCGAAACAGTACATGCGACGGTTTACGGCACTCTCGCAGTCGCTGCAGTTCAAGGTGCCCTGGGCGGCTTGATGTTCTGGGTGCTTGGTCTTCCCACTCCGCTACTTTGGGGATTGGTGATGGGCCTATTGTCGATCGTGCCGGTCCTTGGCGCCTTTGTCGTCTGGATACCTGCAGCGATCTTGCTTGTTCTGAATGGAAGTTGGGCACGCGCTCTCATTCTTGCGACCTGGGGCGGGATTGTGGTTGGCGGTATCGAC
>JANLQT010000207.1:0-7933 GCA_031368035.1 Rhodobacterales bacterium
CGTTGCTGAAGACGCTGGAAGAACCGCCCGCGCATGTGAAATTCATCTTCGCCACCACGGAAATCCGCACGGTGCCAGTGACAGTGCTGTCACGTTGCCAAAGGTTCGACCTGAAACGGATCGAACCCGAGGTGATGCTGGACCTGCTGTCCAAAATTGCCGCAGCCGAAGGCGCAGAGCTGTCTCCCGCTGCGCTCGCGCTGATCACCCGCGCCGCAGAAGGCTCGGCACGCGACGCAACCTCGCTGCTGGATCAGGCCATCGGCAGCGCCACAGGCCGGGTCGATGCCGAACAAATCCGCGCCATGCTGGGGCTGGCGGACCGGTCCCGCGTGCTGGACCTGTTCGATCTGGTGCTGAAGGGCGAGGCGGGGGCGGCGCTGTCGGAACTGGCCGCACAATATGCCGATGGCGCCGACCCGATGGCGGTGTTGCGCGATCTGGCGGATGTGACGCACTGGCTGTCGGTGCTGAAGATCACGCCCGAGGTGGCCGAAGACCCGACCACCCCGCCGGATGAACGCGACCGGGGCCGCGCCATGTCGGAGGCTTTGGGCATCTCCAGCCTGTCGCGGCTGTGGCAGATGCTGCTGAAGGCGATCGAGGAGGTCAGCCTCGCCCCCAATGCCATGATGGCGGCGGAAATGGCGATCATCCGGCTGACCCATGTCGCCGACCTGCCGGAACCGGAAAAGCTGGTGCGCAGCTTGCTGGCCGCGCCGCCGCAAGGCCCGGCCCGCGTGCAGGGCGGCGCCCCGGCGGGCGGCGCGCCTGGCATGGTCCACATGGCGCCCCGCCTTGCCCCCAGTCTGCCCGCGCGCGGCCCGGTGGCGCAACTGGCCCCCGAGGCGGTACCGGAAACCGGCCTTGCGGTTTATGGCAGCTTCGAGGCCATCACCGACCTGATCCGCGACAAGCGCGATCTGATGCTGCTGCGCGAGGTGGAAACCGGCCTGCGTCTGGCCCGCTATTCCCCCGGCCGGATCGAGTTCGAACCGGCGCCAAATGCCTCGCCTGACCTTGCTTCGCGGCTGTCGCAGCGGTTGCAAGGCTGGACCGGCGCGCGCTGGGGGGTGTCGGTCGTGGCCCAAGGCGGCGCGCCCACGATAGCCGAGGCGCGGGACGCCGAGCAGAACTCTGCCCGGGCGGAAGCCGCGCTGGAGCCGCTGGTGCAGGCGGTGATGCTGGCGTTCCCGGGCGCGAAGATCACCGAAATCCGCTCTCCCGAGGCGCTGGCGGCATCGGCTGCCGAAGCCGCGCTGCCCGAGGTCGATGACGAATGGGACCCGTTCGAGGACGCATGAGCGAAGCCCCCGCCGATATCGACGCCTTGATTGATCTGATGGCCCGCCTGCCCGGCCTTGGCCCGCGTTCCGCCCGGCGCGCGGTGCTGGCGCTGTTGAAGAAACGCGAAGGGCTGATGGCTCCGCTGGCGCAGGCTTTGGCCGGGGTGGCGCTGTCGGCCCGCGATTGCACGGTCTGCGGCAACATCGGCACCGCCGAGATTTGCGCGATCTGCGCCGATCCCGCCCGGGCGACCGGCGAGATCTGCGTGGTCGAGGATGTGTCGGACCTGTGGGCGATGGAGCGGAGCCGCGCTTTCAAGGGCCGCTATCATGTGCTGGGCGGCACGCTATCGGCGCTGGACGGGTTCGGGCCGGACGACCTGCGCATCCCCGATCTGGTCGCAAGGCTGACGTCCGAGGGCATTTCAGAGGTCATCATGGCGCTGAATGCTACGGTCGATGGCCAGATCACCGCGCATTACATCGCGGATGCCCTGGCCCCCGGCGCGGTGAAGATCACCACGCTGGCGCAAGGCGTGCCGATCGGCGGAGAGCTGGATTACCTGGACGACGGCACGATCAGTGCGGCGCTGCGGGCACGGCGCGGGGTCTAAAGCCTGTCCGATAAAAGTGGAATCCGGTTTTGTCGAAAGACAGGCGACAAACAAGAAGCAAGAGCCTGTCCGGCGCTTCTATCAGCGTCGGACAGGCTCTGGGCCCCACGCGCGTTGCCGTCAGGTCAGGACGATGTCATCGGCCAGGCTGTTCACGTTCGTCACGCCCAGCAGCGTGATCGACACCGCGCCGAAGGTCAGCAGGGTGTTGCTGCCCGACACGTGGGCAAAGCTGTCCAGCACCTGCTGGATGGTCTTGCCCGTGCCCCACAGCGCATCGTCCAGGCTAAGCGTGTCGATGTTGTCTTCCCAGCCGCTGATCGTATCGACCCCGGTCGAGGTGGCGTAGATGAACACATCCGCGCCGCCGCCGCCCACCAGCGAATCGTTGCCGCCATCGCCGGAATCGAACTTCTCGAACGCATCCGCCCCGGTGGCAAAGCCGGCAACCTTGGTGCCGGCAAAACCGATCGCCCCGCCTGCCGCCAAATTGGGGGTGATGCTCGCCTCGATCGAGGCAAAGTTCAGCGTGTCCGTGCCGCCGTTGGTGTCGCCAAGGACGCCGCGGCTGGACTGGCAGGTTTCCATCAGCTGGAAATCCTGGGTGAAGTTGTAGACGTCATTCGTCGTTGCCGCCGAGCCGTAGAACCTGATCTGCAGATCGTTCAGCGTACCGACATTGCCGGTCACGTTGTCTTCGGCCACCACGGCCCAGGTGCCTTGCGCGGAATAGCCGCGCAGGCAATCCACTTCGAAGGACCAGGTCAAACCGCTGGTCCAGGTGCGTGACGCGCCATCGGCGTCAAAGATCGGCACCATCGTCCTGTCGGGCGCGCGCAGCCACAAGGACACATCGGTACCCTTGGCATGGGTCATGCTGAGCGTGATCTCCACCGCCTCGATCCGCAGGGTCGACGCCGAGTTAATCAACAGGCCGACTTGCCCTGTCGCGGCCTTGCCGTCCGACTCTGGAATCGCCACGCCGCCGCCGTTGTAATCGAAGGAGCTGGACAGCTCATTGGCCGAGGTCAGCGGCGCGTTGCCGTAGATCCGCGCCCAGGCTTCAGCATAGCGGAAAGCGGCGAAAGCATCGACCATGCCATAGCCGTAACTTTCATGAAATTCCGTGCCGCCGCCGTTCCACAGCATGCCTTCATCGTCATCCAGGTGCCGATTTCATAGGTCGTGCCGGTCGTCGCCCCCAGTGCCGATCCGGTATGCGAGGCGGACAGCGCAAGGATATTCTCGACATCGCGCCAGCCAAGATCGGGATTTGCCTCCAGCATCGGGGCGATGGCGCCCGCCACGGTGGGCGTTGCCGCCGAGGTGCCGTTGAAGGTCGAGGTATAGTCCACCGGAACCAGATCGCTGTCCGACCCGGTGTTATGACCGGCATTCCCCATCAGGTCGGTTGTCACCGCGGACGCCGGGCCGGCGATCAGGATGGTCGCGCCGTAGTTGGTGTAATAGGTGGCGCTCCCAAGGTTGTCCGTCGCCGAAATGGTCAGCGTATGGCGGCTGACGTTCCAGCCATCGCCATTGGCGTCGTTGGTCTCGCTCCCGGCGGCCTTCACGATGATCGCGCCCAGACCGCCCCGGCCATCGGCGATCACGGTTTCCCACAAAGCGATGTCATGGCTGGCGTGCGAGGTGGCCAGCGACAGGTTCTGCGCGCGGGAATAGCTGCCGTTCCAGCCCCAACTGTTGGACATGATGTCAAAATTCTCGGCCCAAAGCATCGCCGCGTCATAAACGTCCTGCGGCTGATACTGGATGTCGTCCAGACAGTTCACCGCCGACAGCGTGACCCAAGGCGCCACGCCGCAGCCGCCGATGCCGTTGTTCCAGGTGGCCCCGATCAACCCCGCGCAAGAGGTGCCATGGCCCGACTGGTCGTCAATCGGCATCGGATCATAGACCACGCCGTTATAGGTGAAAAACGTTTTGTCGAAATTCGCCGCAAGGTCCGGATGGGTGTATTGCACGCCCTCGTCTTAGACGACCACGGTGACGCCCGAGCCGTCGTGTCGTCCCAGATCTTCTCGATATTGCCCATCAGGCTGAATTGCCATTGCTGCGCTTAAAGCGGATCTGTCGGCTTCGTCGTCGTCACCTTCCCTCTTGTTCAGTCACAAATGTTTCGGCCAGACACATTCCATCACACAAAAGCCTGAAAATTTCGTCACTTCGAACCGGTCTCGACATAGGTCTGCACGTCGAAACTGCGGCCTTGCATGCAATAGGAAAACCGGGGCCAACGCCCCGTCAATGTGTAGGTTCCCAAATCTTGAGGGGCGGCGCCGGTCAGGCTGATCACTTCGCCGGCCTGGGCTGTGTCGCCGTCGCCAGCTTCGGCCGCTTCGGCGCTGCCCGTCGCCAGGCGGAACTGCGGACATTCCACCCCGGCATCAAGCAGCTTGCCCTGAAGAGTCTGAGTGCCGGTCATCGCCAAGCCGCCCCCCGCGGCGCTGAGGTTCTGGCCATCCGCCAGGGCCAGCATGGGAAGCAGCGCGCTGACCACAAAAGCAAGACTTGCACCCGCCAGATCAGTCCGAGGCGCCTGCCGCTCCCGCACGATCAAATCCCTTTGCCGTTCCAACGTCCCTGTCGCTGGCCACTTTGACCTGCGCCAACACGCCTGAAACAGGAATGACCCAAGGTCGGGCGCCCGGCAAGCCAAGGCTGCCGGGACGCGGCGTCACTCGTCGTCGTCTTCGTCGTCCGCTTCGGGCAGATTGAAGAAGCTGTCAGCGTTCGAGAAATCGCCGGGCTTGGACTTTTCATCCTCTGGATGCGCGAAACGCTCCAGACCCGAGGGGGTGCGCGGCGCGTCGGGCATGGACAGGCTTTGTTCGGTCGACACCAGCTTGCGGCGTTCGTCGTCCGACATGACCACGCCGCCCACGTTCTTCTTGCGCGCGGCAGCCTGCACGGCGGCGTCAAGCTCGGTCTGCTTGCACAGGCCCAGCGCGACCGGGTCGATCGGGGTGATCTGGCTGATGTTCCAATGCGTGCGCTCGCGGATCGCCAGAATGGTCGGCTTGGTGGTGCCGACCAGCTTGCCGACCTGACCGTCGGACAGTTCGGGATGGAACTTCACCAGCCACAGAATGGCCGCCGGGCGATCCTGACGCTTGGACAAGGGCGTATAGCGCGGCCCGCGCCGCTTTTCTTCGCCCACGGCGGCGGCGTTGAACTTCAGCTTCATCCGGTAAGCCGGATCGGCCTGACCGCGTTCGATCTCGACCGTGTCAAGCTGGTTGTTGCCAACCGGATCGAACCCCTTCACGCCGGTGGCCACATCGCCATCGGCAATGCCCT
This sequence comes from Rhodobacterales bacterium, assembly GCA_031368035.1. Lineage (GTDB taxonomy): Bacteria > Pseudomonadota > Alphaproteobacteria > Rhodobacterales > Rhodobacteraceae > Stagnihabitans. Next base: position 5,222 of record JANLQT010000207.1, read on the forward strand.
GCACTTCCAATTCGTGCATCCCGCAGAAATCCGCGATCTGCTGGAAGGACAGCGTGGTGTTGTCCACCAGCCAGACGGCGGTTGCCTTGGCCATCAAGGGTATGTTCATCGGAAATCCTTTCAGCTTGTGTCCGCAGGCGCGGGCCGGGCCTTTACAAATCCCCCCTGAGCCGGGAAAACGGCTGCACCCTTTCGGACGCGATCTTCTCGTTTTCAGGGGAAGTCGGAGCGTCATATAATGGCACTCACGCCCTTTGGGAAGCGCAAATGCGACGAATCGCCAGCCTCTTGACCGGGCTTTTGCTGATCGCGGCCGGCGGGGCGCGGGCGGGGGACACGGCCGGGGCGTTTGACTACTATGTCCTGTCGCTGGGCTGGTCCGCGACCTGGTGCGAATTGACCGGCGACCGGCGCGGCGATCCGCAATGCGCAGACGGCAAGGGGCTGACGTTCACGCTGCACGGGCTGTGGCCGCAGTATGAAAACGGCTATCCGGACCGCTGTCATTCAGACCAGGCTGACGCCTCGAAGGCGCAGACGGCGGCGATGGCCGACATCATGGGCGGCGCGGGGCTGGCCTGGCACGAATGGAAGAAACACGGCCGCTGTTCCGGCCTGCCCGCCGCCGATTATTTCGCGGCCGCGCGCAAAGCCTATGACGCCGTTACGATCCCGCCGCTGTTCGCGAAGGTCCGTCAAGACCTGACCTTGCCTGCCAGCGTCATTGAAGATGCGTTTCTCGAAGCCAATCCGCAGCTTGTGGCCGAAGACCTGTCCGTCACCTGCGAAAGCGGCAAGATCGACGAGGTCCGCATTTGCCTGGGCAAATCACTGACCCCGCGCCCCTGCGGTGCCGATGTCGCGCAAGACTGCCGCCTGACCAACGCCGATCTGCCCCCAGTGCGCTGACCGACCGCCCGGTTCCGCCCAACACAGGCTTGCCGCCCGCCCTGCCAATTCACAGAAGCCATAAATGTCCCACGGGGGCTTGGGGGTGTGAAACCCCCATCTACTATTGAAAACAAACGACTTGCGAAGCTCAATTGCTTCACTCCTGGCAGCCTGCCTGACGCCTCAGACCGCGCCTTCGACCTGCATCACGATCTTGCCGACATGCCCCGGTGCCTCGATCCGTGCATGTGCGGCGGGCGCGTCACGCAAGCCGAACGCGCTGTCGATGACAACCTTGACCTTGCCCGCGGCCACCATCGGCCAAACCTGCGCCTCGACCGCTGCTGCGATGCGCGCTTTGGCCAGATCGCTTTGCGGACGCAGGGTCGATCCGGTCAGAACCAGCCGCCGGGTCATGATCTCGGCCAGGTTCAATTCCACCTTGGCCCCCTGCAGAAAGGCGATCTGCACCAGTCGCCCCGCCTCCGCCAGCGCGGTCAGGTTGCGCGCGGTGTAGGGCCCGCCGACCATGTCGAGGATCACGTCAGCCCCGCCAGCTGCAGCCCCGCCAGCCGCAGCCAAAACCGCCGCAAAATCCTCGGTGTGATAGTTGATCCCGCGCTCTGCTCCCAGGCTTTCGCAGACCCGCGCCTTGTCGTCGCTGCCGGCCGTCGCAAACACCCGCGCGCCCAGCGCCTTGGCAATCTGGATCGCCATGACCCCGATGCCCGAGGTGCCACCATGCACCAAAAACCGCTCGCCGCCTTTCAGCCCGCCGCGCATCACCATGTTCGACCAGACCGTGAAGGCGCCTTCCGGCAGGCAGGCGGCCTCCTTCAGGCTCAGCCCCGCTGGAATCGGCAGCGCGTGGGTTGCGGCACAGGCGGCGTATTCGGCGTAACCCCCGCCAGGCAGCAGCGCGCAGACCTTGTCTCCGATCGCCCAGCGCGTCACGCCCGGTCCGCAGGCGACCACGGTGCCCGAGGCCTCCAGCCCCGGCAGAGGCGAGGCGCCCTGCGGCGGGGCATAGGCGCCCTGGCGCTGTAGCACATCCGGACGATTCACCCCGGCAAAGCCCACCCGGATCACGATCTGCCCGTGTCCCGGCACTGGCACCGGCAGCGTCACAGGTTGCAGCACCTCCGGCCCACCGGGGGCAGAGATTCCCATCGCCAGCATGGTATGCGACATCATCCCTGGAGCCGGCATTCAGCGCGGACCCGTGTGGCCGGGCATGTCCTTGGCGGGCATGTCCTGGGCAGACTTTGGCGCGCGCACCTTGCTCAGGAAGCCCAGCGGCCCCGCCAGCGCCTTGCCAAGGGCCGAGGCGTTGAAGCCGGCCTTGGCCTTTTCGAACGCCATCACATTCTCGATCCGCCGGTCCAGAAACGCCCAGGTCGCGGCATCACCCGGGCTGCCGTCGCCCAACCAGTAAAGCACCGTCGAGGAATACACCGCCGACAGCGTCGCGCGTTTGGAATACCAGTTGATATCGCGCGAGGTGTCCCCAAGCGCGGTCCAGATCTTGTCCGCCGTGCCCCAGATCAGCGCCGCACCTTCCGCGGCATGGCCGGGAAGCGCAAAGAATGCGGCCGAACGGCGCAGACCCTCGCGCTCTCCCGCCAGTTCGATCCGCAGGCGAACCGCCCGCGCGATTCGCGCGCGGAACCGCAGCGCCGTCAGGTCCTCGGTCGCCAGCGTCTCGGTCATCCGCTGGTCGCCGCGCCGATGCGCCGCCAGGGCAAGATCCACCGCTCCGCGCGGGACCAGCGCCGCCACCAGCCCAGGCGCCAGCCCCGAATCAGCCGCCGCCGCTTTGAC
>JANLQT010000212.1:0-6879 GCA_031368035.1 Rhodobacterales bacterium
GGTGTCAGCACCGCATCGCAGATCGACCCGGTCAGCCTGTCATTCCGCAGGATGCGCCCCGCAGCCAGAGATCGGCCCACGTCGTCGAACCCTTCCGGCTCCACAGGCCGCACCGTCAGCCCCGGCGCCCGCGCCTCCAGCGCCAGGGCGATGCCCGCAGTCAGGCCGCCCCCGCCGCAGCAGGTCAGCACCGGCGCGTCGGTGATCCCCGCCTCCGCCGCCTGGCTTGCCAGTTCCAGCCCGATGGTACCTTGCCCCGCGATCACTTCGGCATGGTCGAACGGCGGCACCAGTGACAGGCCCCGCGCCTCGGCCAACGCTTTGCCAATGGCATCCCGGTCTTCGGTGGCGCGGTCATACAGCACCACCTCCGCCCCATAAGCCCGTGTATTGGCAATCTTCACCCACGGAGCGTCCGAGGGCATCACGATCACCGCCGACACGCCATGCAAGGCCGCAGCCCAGGCCACACCTTGCGCGTGATTGCCCGACGAATAGGCCAGCACGCCCCGCGCCCGCACCCCTGGCTCCAAAGCCGAAAAAGCCGCCCAGCCGCCTCGTGCCTTGAAACTGCCGGTCCATTGCAGACATTCCGCCTTCACGAACACCCGCCGCCCGGCGATCCGGTCCAGCAGCGGTGCGTTCAGCAGCGGCGTGCGGCGGATATGGCCCGCCATCCGGGCGGCGGCGGCTTCGATCCGGGCAATGTCACTCATGCCACGGCCCTCAGAAAAGCCCGCACGGCGGCGAGGCTTTCGGGTTCATCCAGAAACGGCAAATGCCCGCGCCCCGGCACTTCGGCGAAGATCATGTCCGGGCGGCGGCGGCACATCTCGGCGGCGGTCGCCTCTGACAAAAGATCGCTGTTCGCCCCCCGGATCAGCCCCAGCGGCAGGCCGGCGCAGGCGTCGAACAGCGGCCACAAATCCGCGGGCGGGCCGGAAAACGCTGCGACAAACGGCTCGCGCAAGGCCGGGTCATAGGTGATCTCCAGCCCACCCGCGCTCTCCCGGTAATGCAAGCGCACCTCCGCCAGCCACCGCTCCGCTGGCACGCCCTCAAATCCGGTCAGCGATTTGGCCAGCCGAACCGCCATCTCCTCATGCGTCCCGGCCGCCGGATTGCGCCCCAGATAATCGAAAATCCGTTCCAGCCCGGCCTTTTCAATGCCCGGCCCCACATCGTTCAGCAACAACCCCGACAGCCTTTCCTTCGCCGTTGCCGCCAGCACCAACCCGATCAGCCCCCCGCGCGAAGATCCCAGAATCGCCGCCTTTTCCACCCCCAGATGGTCCAGCAGCGCCAGCACATCCTGCGCCTCATGCGGGATGGAATAGCTGGCCGGTCCGGTCCAGGCACTCTCCCCCCGCCCGCGATAGTCCATCCGGATCAAGCGGATAGGCGGCAGATGCGGCGCCAGATAGTCGAAATCGCCCATGGTCCGGGTCAGGCCGGGCAGGCACAGCAGCGGCAGACCCGCGCCCTCGTCCTGAAAGGCCAGTCTTGCGCCGTCGCGCGCGGTGAAAAATTGTGTCATCGGGGACCTCCGTGCCTAGATTGGCACGCCGCGCGCCGGTCCAAAAGGGGCGAAGGCTTGCGGCCATCCCGGCAGCGGCATAGATCACCCCCGGGAACGGAGGCGTGCATGGCCTATGACACCGAAGGGCTGGACCGGCCCAAGTCGAAACGGGTCGCAGCGCTGCGCGGCCTTGCCCCCTTCATCAAGCCTTATCGCGGCATGGTGGCGCTGGCGGGGGTCGCGCTGGTCGTGACCTCGTCGGTCAGCCTGATCCTGCCGCTGGCCGTGCGCCGCGTGGTGGACAATTTCGGCGCCGACCGGGCGGCGCTGCTGGACCACTATTTCGGCCTCGCGCTGGCCTTTGCCGCCTTGCTCGCCTTTGGCACCGCCGTCCGATATTACTATGTCACCCGTCTGGGTGAGCGTGTGGTGGCCGACATCCGCCGCGCCCTGTTCGACAAGGTCGTCGGCATGTCGCCGAATTATTTCGAGCGCCTGATGACCGGCGAAGTGATTTCTCGCATCACCACCGACACCACGCTGATCCTGTCGGTGATCGGCTCCTCCGTCTCGGTCGCCTTGCGCAACTGCCTGATGCTGGTGGGGGGCCTTGCGCTGCTGTTCTTCACCTCGGCCAAGCTGACCGGCCTTGTGTTCCTGATCATCCCGGCCGTCGTCGTGCCCATCGTTCTGCTGGGCCGGCGCCTGCGTGACCTTGGGCGCGAAAATCAGGACTGGATCGCGCAGTCGTCCGGCAAGGCCAGCGAGGCGCTCAGCGCCGTCCAGACCGTGCAGGCCTTCACCCATCTGGACCGCACCCGGGCAGATTTCGCCAAGGTCACCGAGAAAAGCTTTGACTCGGCCCAAAAGCGCATCGGCACCCGCGCGCTGATGACCTTCATCGTCATCCTGCTGGCCTTCGCCGGGGTGGTGGGCGTGTTGTGGATCGGCGCGCGCGATGTGCAGGGCGGCACGATGACGCCGGGCCAACTGGTGCAGTTCCTGATCTATGCCGTGCTGGTGGCCGGCGCGGTCGGCGCGCTGACCGAGATCTGGGGCGAACTGCAGCGCGCCGCTGGCGCGACCGAACGGCTGGTCGAGATGCTGACGGCGGTCGATACCGTGCTGGACCCCGCGCATTCCAAGTCCCTGCCGCGCCCGGTCAAAGGCGCCATCGGCTTTGACAATCTGGTCTTCAATTATCCCGCACGACCCGAAGTTTCGGCCCTGAACGGGGTCACCATGACCATCGCCCCCGGTGAGACTGTGGCGCTTGTCGGCCCCTCGGGCGCCGGGAAATCCACGATGTTCCAGATGCTGCTGCGGTTCTACGACCCCCAGCACGGCAAGGTCACGCTCGACGGCATCGACCTGCGCGATCTGGACCGCGACGATTTCCGCAAGGCCATCGCCCTCGTGCCGCAAGACCCGGTGATCTTCGCCACTTCCGCGCGCGAGAATATCCGCTTCGGCCGCCCCGAAGCCAATGATGCCGAGGTGGAAGACGCCGCCCGCGCCGCCGCCGCGCATGATTTCATCGCCGCCCTGCCGCAGAAATATGACACCTATCTGGGTGAGCGGGGGGTGATGCTGTCGGGCGGTCAAAAGCAGCGCGTCGCCATCGCCCGGGCCATCCTGCGCGATGCCCCGATCCTGTTGCTGGACGAGGCGACCAGCGCCCTTGATGCCGAAAGTGAACGCCTGGTGCAGCAGGCGGTGGAAAAGCTGGGGCAGGGCCGCACCGTGCTGGTCGTGGCGCATCGCCTTGCCACCGTAAAGCGCGCCCACCGCATCGTGGTGTTCGATCATGGCCAGATCGTCGCTACCGGCACGCATGAGGAACTCGTGGCGCAGAACGGCCTTTACGCCCGCCTCGCCCGCCTGCAATTCACCGAAGGCCCCCTCGTCTAATCCTCTTGGCAGCCCGACCGGTTTCAGGTGATGCTGGAGCTTGGACGGGGCAGGGGAGGACAGACACCATGGCAGGCTTTCAAAGCCTTGCGGACATCCGCGCGATCGAGGCTGAAATGCCCTATGCCGCGCGGGGCCTGCCCGTCACGATGCACGGCTTTCTCGCCGCCGCCAGCGCCGCGCATGGCAGCCGGGCCGCCGTCAGCTTTCAGATGTTTTCCGGCCCGAAAGACAAGGCCAGGACCCTGACCTGGAACGCGCTTTTCGGCCAGGTGACCCAAGCCGCCAACCTGTTCCGCAAGCTGGGCATCGGCCCGACCGATGCCGTTGCCTTCGTCCTTCCCAACGCGCTGGAAACCGTGGTGACGCTGCTGGGCGGCATGACTGCGGGCATCGTCGCCCCGATCAATCCCCTGCTGGAGCCCGAACAGATCAGCGCCATCCTGCGCGAGACCAAGGCGCGCATCGTCGTCACCCTGCGGCCCTTCCCCAAGACCGACATCGCGCAAAAGGTGGCCGAAGCCGTCCGCCACGCCCCCAACGTGACCCATGTGCTGGAGTTGGACCTTGTGCCCAACCTGTCCGGCCTCAAACGCTGGATCGTGCCGCTGATCCGGCCCAAAAACCCCACCGCGCATCACGCCCAGGTGCTGGATTTCGCGCGCGAGTTGGCCGCGATGAACCCCGACCGCCTCGATTTTCCCGACCCCGCCGCCGACCGCGTCGGCGCCTATTTCCACACCGGCGGCACCACCGGCATGCCGAAAGTTGCCCAGCACCGCATCTCGGGCATGATCTATAACGGCTGGATCGGCCACCGCCTGCTGTTCCGCGAGACCGATAACCTGCTCTGTCCGCTGCCGATGTTCCACGTCTTCGCCGCCTATCCGGTGCTGATGTCGGTGATCGCGGCAGGGGCGCATGTGATCTTCCCGACCCCGGCCGGCTATCGCGGCGACGGCGTGGTGGACAACCTTTGGCGACTGATCCACCGCTGGAAAATCACCTATCTGATCGCCGTGCCCACCGCCCTGTCCGCCCTGATGCAGCGCCCGGTGAATGCCGATATCTCGACCCTGCGCGGCACCTTCTCCGGCTCTGCCCCCCTGCCGGTCGAACTGTACAAACGGTTTGAAGCCGCGACCGGCGTGCAGGTCGTCGAGGGTTATGGGTTGACCGAAGTGACCTGCCTTGTCTCCGTCAACCCGCCCGACGGGGTCAAGAAGATCGGCTCGGTCGGCATCCCCTTCCCCTATACGCGGGTGAAAATCATGACCACCGATAGCGCGGGCGGGGTGCGCGAGTGCGGCATGGATGAGGTGGGCGAGATTTGCATCTCCAGCCCCGGCGTCTGGGTCGGCTCGACCTATACCGAGGCTGAAAAGAATCGCGACCTGTACTGGGGCGACTACCTGCGCACCGGCGATCTGGGGTGGCTGGATGCGTCGGGCTATCTGTTCATCACCGGCCGCGCCAAGGACCTGATCATCCGGGGCGGCCACAACATCGACCCCGCCGTGATCGAAGAGGCGCTGATGTCCCATCCCGCCGTGGCCTTTGCGGGCGCGGTGGGTCAGCCCGACGCCCATGCGGGGGAACTCCCCTGCGCCTATGTCGAACTTGTCGGCGGCGCGGCGGTGACGCCCGAGGCGCTTCAGGCCCATGCCCGCGCCCATATCGCTGAACGCGCCGCGCATCCCAAGCATATAGAAATCCTGGGCGAATTGCCCAAGACCGCCGTGGGCAAGGTCCGCAAGCCCGATTTGCGCATGCTTGCCATCCGGCGCGTTCTGAACGAGGCGCTGGTCGCCGCCAAACTCGACGCCCGCGTGGTTCTGGTGGAAGAAGACCGCAAGCGCGGCCTTCTGGCCCGTATCGAACGCGGTGCCAGCGACGAGGATGCGGTGCGCCACTGTCTGGGCCAGTTCGCGGTGGTCTGGGACTGGGTTGCCAGGAAGGATGGAAACAGACTGGGTTGAGAAAACCTGCCCGGACGGTCAAGAATTTCATTGCATCACGCGATGTTCACGGCAAACTGATTTCCGGGTGAAGAAGGGAGATCAAACGATGAACGCAACTCGCAGTCTGATTGGCGCGGCCTTGCTTGCGACGGTGGCCGGTGCGGCGGTGGCCGATACGTCCGAAGTGTTGTTCCGGCACAAGAACTGGATGGTCGAGGGTGTGACCTATGACGACGGCACCATCGCCTGCCTTGCCGAAGTCAGCGATCCGAACGACAATTTCTCGATCTGGGTCTATCCGGACCAGTCGATTTCCCTGCAATTCTTCTCGACCGAATGGGATTTCGGCGACACCGACAGCAGCGCCGATCTGAAGCTGCAAGTGGACCGGCGGGCGGATTGGTCGCTGACCGGGGCGACGCTGCATTCCTCGTCGGTGTGGTTCGATTTGCCGGATTCGGACGAGTCGGTGAATTTCCTGACCGAGATTGCCGGCGGCAGCAATCTTCACCTGCGCAACGCCGATGGGTCGCGGGTGATGGACTATTCGCTGGCCGGCTCGGCGGCCTCGATGGCGGCGATGATCGACTGCGGCAATGCGATTTCCTCGACGTCCAGCAACCCGTTCAAAAGCTGAACCAGACGGCCCGCCGCTTACAGGCTGGCCGTGTCCATCCAGATCGTCACCGGCCCCTGATTAAGCAGGCGCACATCCATATCTGCACCAAAGACGCCGCGCGCCACGGTCAATCCCTCGCTGGCCAGCCGGTCCGCAAAGGCCTCGTAAAGCTGATGGCCCAGGTCCGGCGCGGCGGCGGTCGAAAACCCCGGCCGGTTGCCGCGCAGATCGGCGGCGAGCGTGAACTGGCTGACCACCAGCGCCGCCCCGCCTGCTTGGCTGACGGACAGGTTCATCTTGCCCGCCTCATCCTTGAAAATCCGCAGCTTGGCGATCTTGGCGGCCAGCTTGTCCACCTCCGCAATCCCATCCCCCTGCATGGCGCAGACCAGGATCAGCAGCCCCGCCCCGATCTCGCCCACGACCGTCCCGTCCACCGAAACCGAGGCTTCGGACACCCGCTGAACAACCGCCCTCAAAGCTCGTTCGCCCAGGGCGGATTGGCCCCGGGACGCGAGCAGGTGATCGCCGCCGCCCGCACGCCCAGCGACAAGGCATCGCGCAAGGCGTCGTCTGACAGGGTCGCGACCGCCGCCTTCGACAGCAGCCCCGCCCGGTCCAGCGCCGCGAGGAATCCGGCGTTGAACGTATCCCCCGCGCCCACCGTATCCGCGACCACAATCTTCGGCGCCACCACGGAAACCTTGCCCCGCGCCGTATAGGCCGAGGCCCCCTTGGCGCCTTCCGTCATCAGCACGACCTTCGGCCCCTTGGCCAGCAGCGCCAGCGGATCGGCCTTGCCATACAGCCATTCCGCATCCTCGTCCGACATCTTCACGATGTCCGAAGCCGCAACCATCCGGTCAATC
>JANLQT010000223.1:0-15287 GCA_031368035.1 Rhodobacterales bacterium
GCGGGGGATGCGGCGGACCTTGTGGCGGACAGCGGTCAGTGACGAGGACGGCCTTACCCTGGCCGAAATGCTTCTGGTTCTGGCGATCATGGCGCTGGTCGCCGGGGTTGTTGTCGGGCGCGGATTGCCGGGGCGGGGGGCGGTTCGGACGGCGGCTTTGGTGGCTTACGTCCGCGACGCGCGATCTGATGCGATGCTGCGGGGGCAGTCGGTGGTTCTGGCCTCGGCCGGGCAGCGGATCGAGGATGGCGGGGCGGGGTTTGATCTGGGGTATGGGTTTCTGGTCGAAATTCCGGCGGGCGGGGTCCGGTTTTTGCCGGATGGGTCGTCAGCGGGTGGGTCCATTACGGTGCTTCCGCCCGATGGGGGGAGTTACGGGGTCAGCGTCGCGCCGGTCACCGGCAGCGTTGCCGCGTTGCAGCCCTGAGGCGGGGTTTTCGCTGGTCGAAGTGCTTGCCGCGCTGGCGATTGCCAGTCTGGCGGTGGTGATGGCGATGCAGGTGATGCTGCAATCGGCGCGGGTGGACGCTCGGCTGACGCATGAGACGGCGGCGCGAGATCTGGTGCGGCGGTTGCTGGCGGAAGGCGCGGTCGGGCAGGGTGAAGCCGGGGTGCTGGCGTGGAATGTGGCTCTGACAACGCCGGAAACTGGGTTGGTGCTGCGGAAGGTGCAGGTCAGTTGGCCGGGCGGGCCGGTGTTGGAGACGGACCGGCTGGAAGTGCAGCCGTGAGGGAGGACGGGTTCACGCTGGTCGAGGCGTTGGTCGCGCTGGTGCTGGGCGCGGCGGTACTGGCGGCGGTTTTGTCCACGGTGAAGATTGCCGCCAAGGGGGCGGAGCGGGCGCGGGTCGCCAGTGCGGATGCGGAGAACTTTGCGCGGGCGGGGGCGATAATGGCGGGCGATGCGGCCCATGCGGTTTGGATCGGCGACGGGGAGGGGCGGCCGCGGTTTCTGGGCCAGCCGGATACGGTGGAATTGCCGCAGATGGCGCGGCCGCTGGTGCCGATGCCGATGCCGAAAGGGCCGGTTTCGGTGGTCTATCATATCGTGGGGCAGGGTGCGGTGACGGTGCTGACGCGGACCGAAGGGGGGCGCCCGGTGGCGCTGTGGCATACCCCGGGGCGGCTGGAGTTCCGGTTTCTGGATGCCAAGGGGGCATGGCAGCGGGGCTGGGAGGATACTCAGGCGTTGCCACGGGCGTTTGCGGTGGCGGACCCGGGGGAGGGCACGCCTCGGCTGGTGGCGGAAATTCCGGCGCTGTTGCCGATGGCTTGCGCGGCGGGGCCGGGGCCGGCTTGTCCGCTGCCGGCGGAGGCGTTTCCATGAAGGCGCGCGAAGACGGGGCGGTTTTGCTGGTGGTGCTGGTCGCCTTGGCGCTGCTGGCGGCGATGGCGGGGGTGGCGTTGCGGCTGGGGCAGGCGGGGCTGCATGCGCTGGCGGCGGAACGGGCGGTGGCGGGGCGCGAGGTGCTGGTGCCCTCGGCTCTGGCGCTGTTGGGGGTTCGGCTGGGGGAAGGGTCGGATATGCCGCGCAATGGCGATCCGGTGGTACTGGATCTGCCGGGCGGGCGGGTCGAGGTGCGGGTGCAGGCGGCGGAGGGGTTGGTGAACCCGGATCATGCGCGGCTGCCGATCTTGCAGACCCTGTTCACGGCGGCGGGAGCGAGCCCGGAGCAGGCGTTGCGGCTGGCGCGGGCGATTTCGGATGCAAGGCAGGTGCAGGCTTTGGCGGGGCCAGAGGACGTTGCGCCGCTGTTTGCGGGGGATCAGGCACTTTGGCCGAAGGTGGCGCGGTATTTCACCTTTCTGGGGACCAAGACGACGGTGGACCCGATGACGGCCCCGGCGGAGTTGCAGGCGGCTTTGGCCGGGGTGACCGGGGCAGGAGTGGATATCACGCAAGGGCTGGTGATGAGGGGGTTTTACGAGATCGACCTGCGGGTTTTGGCGCCGGATGAGACGGTGGAGACGGCCAGGGGGCTGTTCACGCATGTCAGTGTCTTGCGCGACAAGGCCGGGCGGCTGCATGTGTTTCGGACGGATTGGCCGCAGGAGGGTGCCGGAGCATGAGCGATTGGGCTGCCCCGTTCGAGGCTGTGGCGCGCTGGGCGCGGCGAGGGGTGCCGCCCCGGCTGCGCGGGATCGTGGTGGCGGGGCCCGATCTGGAGCCGGGCGCGTTGCCGCGCGTTGCCAAGGTGCGGCTTGATCTGCCTGAACAGAGCCTGTTGCGGCGCGATCTTGACCTGCCTGCGATGGCGGCGGAGCGGCGTGCGGGGTGGATTCAGGCGCGACTGGAGGAGATATCTCCCTGGGCGGCGGGGGCGTTTTACTGGGCGGAGGCGGGGGAGACGGACGGGAAATTGGCGCTGGTGCTGACGGCGGCGGAGCCGGTGCGGGTGCTGGCGGATCGGTTGACGCAAGGCGGGCGGCGGTTGGTTGAAGTCACGGCGGGGCCGGTCTGGCTGGTCGAGGATGCGGCAGCGGAAGCGCGGCAGGTGCGGCGGTTGGTGGCGGTCTGGTTGGTTGTCCTGGCGCTGGGGCTGGGGCTGGCGGTTTGGGGTTGGACGCGAATAGGCGCGGCGGAGGCGGCGACCGCGCTGGCCGAGGCACGGCTGGAGAAGCTGGTCAGTGCGGCGACGACGACTTCGGCGGCCTCGCAAGCGGCGCGGGATTTGTTGGGGTTGAAGACGGACGGCGCCAGCCTGGCGACGGCGCTGGACCGGCTGGCGGGGAGTTTGCCGTTGGACAGCTATCTTGAGACGCTGCGGCTGGCGCCGGCGGAGTTCCAGATCTCGGGGCGAAGCGTGGCGCCCGAGGCGATCATTCCGGCGCTGGAGGGGACGGGCGGGTTTGTGGGGGTCGATTTCGCCGGGGCATCGTCGCGCGATGCCACCAGCGGGCTTTACAGTTTTACCCTGACCGGGCGGACGGGGGGCGGGCAATGACCGCTCCCTGGCGCGATCTGGCGGTGGTGGTGCTGGCGCCGCTGGCGGTGCTGGGGTTGGCGGCGGGGATGTGGGTGCAGGCGGAAACAGTCTCTTTGCAGGCCGAAGCGGCGTAGGCGCGGCTGGCGCATGCCTTGTCACGGCCCGCGCCGTCGCCGGAAGCGCTGGCGATGGCGCTGCTGTTGCCGGGGGAAAGCGAGGGGATGGCGGCCTCGGCGTTTCAGGCTTTGGTGCTGGCGCAGGTGCAGCCGTCGGGCGCGGTGGTGGCGGAAGTTGCGGCCTTGGCCCCCGAGGTGGAGGGGCCGCTGAGCCGGTTGCATCTGACGCTGCGGCTGGAGGGGTCCGAGCCGCAACTGGCGGCGGCGCTGGTGGCGCTGGAGGGGGCGGTGCCGCTGGTCATGGTGGACCGGGCGGATGTGCAGATGGGCGCGGGCGGGCAGTTGGCGGCGAGCCTGGCGCTTTCGGCCTGGGCCGGGCAGGTGGGGCCATGACGCGGCGCGCGCTGATCGGGCTGCTGGTGGCGCTGGCTTTGGTGGGGCTGGTGGGGTGGCAATATTGGCCTGCGCCAAGCGCGCCGACGGCTGCGCCGGAAACACAGGTGGCTTCGGCGTCAGTGCCGGGGCTGAACCCTTTGGCGGGGCGCGGGGCCCACGCGCTTGCAGCCTGGACCGCGCATCCGCTGTTTGCGCCGGATCGGACGGCCCCGGCGGTTGCCTCTGAGCCGGTGGCGCCGGAGGTGGCCCCCGCGCTGGAAGTCGTGGCCCCGGCGCCGGAGCCGGACCCCGAGCCGGTGTTGCAGGGCGTGGTGGTGACGCCGGCGCCGGGGGGGGCCTATGTGTCGGATGGGATGGGCGGGGACAGCGTGTTCTTGCGGCCGGGGCAAGCGGCGTTTGGACTGTCGCTGGAAGAGGTGTTTGCCGATCACGCGACCTTCATGACCGAGGCGGGTGAGGTGACGTTGACGCTGCCTGATCCTGTGAACCCGTGACAGGGCCTCGATGACCCCGGCGCGGCAGATCCTGGACTGGCTTTCGCCCATGGAGCGCTGGGGGATTGCGGCGCTGGCTTTGGGAGTGGGGGTGCTGGCGGGGGTTTTGCTTGGCTGGCCTTTTGCGGTGCCAATGGCCGGGCTGGCGGCTTTGAGCGCGGCCATCGCGCGAATCGATGGCGCGCATTTTACCATTCCGGACCTGCTGGTGTTGCCGCTGGCCGTGCTGGGCCTGGTCAACACCGCGCTGGGCGGCGAGGCGCTGTTGCCGCGCGTGATGGCGATGGCGGCGGTCGGTCTGGTGCTGTGGGTTTTGCGCGCTGGTTTGTCAGCGCTCAAGGGACGCACGGTGCTGGGGCTTGGCGATGTTAAGCTGATCTGTGCGGCGGCGGCCTGGCTGCCGGCGGAGCTTTTGCCCGCGTTCATCTTCCTGTCGGCGCTGAGCGGGCTTGCCGAAGTGGCGCTTGGCCCGAAGCCGGCGGGGCCGGTGGCGTTTGGTCGCCACCTTGCCCCGTGGTTGACGATCTGCGTGCTGGCCCGGCCCTGGCTGATGGCGGGTTTGCTGGGCGTAAACTGACAAAGTCCGGCGTAAACTTCGGGCCGAATGGCCGCCCATCGACCCCAAAGTCCATATCGAAGGCCAGAATACTGCCACAAACTGCGAACAGTTGAACGGCATGGCGGCCCGATTTTGCAACATTCCGGTGCGCGCCCCTCACGTTGACTTATCATTCAACGCCCCTGGTTTCAGGACGGCTCAAAGAGGCAAGACATGGCAACCTATACGCTGAACGTGAACGGCAAGGATTATTCGATCACCCCGTCCAGTGGCGAGATGCCGCTGCTGTGGGCTTTGCGGGACCTCGTCGGGCTGACCGGCACCAAATATGGCTGCGGCATCGAAGTGTGCGGGGCTTGTACGGTCCTGATCAACGGACAGCCGGAGAAGTCCTGCGTATTGTCGGTGCAGGAAGCGGCCGGGCGCAAGATCATCACGGTCGAGGGGCTGGCGGCGGATGCGGTCGGCGCCAAGGTGCAGCAGGCCTGGATCGACAATCAGGTGCCGCAATGCGGCTTCTGCCAGCCGGGCATGCTGATGTCGGTCACCGGCGCGGTGAAGAATGGCGCGCATGGCACGTCGATTGCGAACGAGGTCGGCAACATCTGCGTTTGCGGCACCTATGGGCGGATCAAGACCGCTTGCGGCACATTGTAACCCCAAAGGCGAGGACAACGACCATGAAGGACTATCCCAAGGACGACGCTGCGCCGATGGAAACTGGGCCGATGGACACGGAGCCGAACGGCGTGGGTCGCCGCGGCTTTCTGACCCTGACCGCTGCGGGCCTGTTCATGCCCATGGTGTTCGGTGTGACGAACCGCGCGGCGCAGGCTGCCAGCTCTGCCCCGGTGATGCTGGGCGCTTATATCAGGATCGGCACGGACAACACGGTCACTGCGGTCATTGGCTCGACCGAGATGGGTCAGGGCATCATGACCGGCATGGCGCAACTGGTCGCCGAGGAATTGCAGGTCAACTGGGGCCAGATGCGTGCCGAACATGCCCCGGCCTCGGCGCTGTGGCCGAACCCCTATGGCAACCCGATCTTCGGGGCGCAGATCACCGGCGGGTCCACGTCGATGATGGGCTGGTATCTGCCGATGCGGACAGCGGCGGCGATCGTGCGCGACACGCTGCTGGCGGCGGCGAACAAGAAATACGGCGGCACCTGGACGCTGGGCACCGCCGGCACCGTGGTCAATGGCGCCACGACGCACAAGTTCTCGGAGCTTCTGGATGTGGCGGCCACCATCACGCCGCCCACGACCGCCAAGTTGGCCACGACCACGACCTATATCGGCAAGACCAAGACCCGGCTGGATATCCCGTCCAAGGTCAATGGCACCGCCGTTTTCGGCATGGATGTGAAGGTCGATGGCATGATGTTTGCCACGGTCGTGCATCCTCCGGTGGTCGGCTCGACCGTGAAGAAGATGCCGACCTCGGTCGCGCATGCCACGCTGGTCAACCTGACAACCTCGGTCGGCGTGGTGGCGACGGACACCTGGACGGCGATGAACGCGGCCAATTCCATTGCCGGGTCGATGACCTGGACACCGCCGGCCGACACGAACGCGGTGGATTCGGCGGCGCTTTTGGCCACGGCGCAGACGCTTCTGACCTCGACCACGGTGCCGGTCGAGATTGCCGAGACATTGGGCACGCCAAACCCCAGCGCCGGGACCAAGAAGATCGACGCGACCTATGCGCTGCCCTTCCTGATCCACGCGGCGATGGAGGTGATGAACTGCACCGCCAGCGTCACCACGGCGGGGACCGAGATCTGGGCGCCGACGCAAGGTCAGCAGTTCATCGCCCCGGCGGTGCAGGCGGTGACCGGGCATACGGCGGATCAGGTCACGGTGCATTCGACCTGGATGGGCGGCGGTTTTGGCCGGAAGATCGAGTCGGATTACGTCACACAAGCCGTGCAGTTGAGCAAGGCGATGGGCAAGCCGGTGAAGCTGATCTGGAGCCGCGAAAGCGATTTCAAGGCTGACATGTACCGTCCGATGGCGCTGATCCGGGTGCGCGCTTCGACCAACAGCAACGGCAAGATCTCGCAATTCACCTATCGCAATGTCTCGGCCTCGATCAACTTGCAACGCGGCTATACCGACCCGTCGAACCCGGAAGATACCGGCGCCTTGGCGGGCGCGGTTGGGCTGCCCTATTACATCCCCAACAAGCAGATCGAGTTCGTGGCGCTGCAACCCTGCAACATTCCCTTGGGCTATTGGCGGAGCGTGGGCGAAAGCTACAACACGTTCGCGGTGGAAAGCGCCATGGACGAATTGGCGTTGGCGACGGCGTTGGACCCGATGGCATTCCGCAAGACCGCCCTTTCGGGCAGCACTGGCAACCCACGGATGCTGGCGGTGCTGAAGGCGGTGGAAACGCTGTCGAACTGGGCAACGCCCCCGGCCTCGGGTCATGCGCGGGGTGTGGCGATGTTGTCGGGCTTTGGCAGCTTTATCGCCGTCGTGGCCGATGTGTCGAAATCCACGGTGGGTGAGATCAAGGTCAACACCTTCTATGCCGCGATCGATTGCGGTGTGGTGGTGAACCCGGGGCAAGTGACCTACCAGATGCAGGGCGGGATCTTGCACGGGCTGTCGGCGGCCATGTGGCACGGGCAGACCTTCAAGGCGGGTAAGGCGGCGATCACCAACTTCAACAAATACCCGATCATCAAGATGAACGCGGCCCCGGCGATTTCGGTGAAGCTGGTCACCTCGACCGAGGCCCCGGGCGGGGTGGGCGAGACCGGCGTGCCTTGTGTGGCCCCCGCCATCGCCAATGCCTGGGCCAAACTGACCGGCGCCCGGCTGCGGGCGCTGCCGTTCTATCCGGGCCGCACGATGGGGGATGGCTGAGGGCGACGACTGAGGGCAACGACTGAGGGTGATGACTGAAGGCAATGGCAGTTGCCCGATGGCAGAGGCTTGACCTCACCTTCTGCCCGGCGTCCTTTGGCGCAAAGGGCAGGAGGCGCCGGTGAAGGCTTTGGTTCTGGAAGAGAAGGGGCGGCTCTCATTGCGGGAGTCGCCCTTTGTGCGTCCGATGGGGCCGCGGGACGTGCGGATCGCGGTGGATACGGTCGGTATCTGCGGGTCGGACGTGCATTATTACACGCATGGCAAGATCGGGCCGTTCGTGGTGACGGAACCGATGATCCTGGGGCATGAGGCGGCGGGGACGGTGATTGCCGTGGGGGCCGAGGTGACGCATCTGCGGGTGGGTCAGCGGGTCTGCATGGAGCCGGGGATACCGGACGCGGGCTCGCGGGCGTCGCGGCTGGGGCTGTACAATCTGGACCCGGCGGTCAGCTTCTGGGCCACGCCGCCGGTGCATGGCTGCCTGACGCCGGAAGTCACGCATCCGGCGGATTTCACCTTTCCGCTGCCGGACACTGTCAGCTTTGCCGAGGGCGCGATGGTCGAGCCTTTGGCGGTGGGGATTCAAGCGGCGAGCAAGGCCGGGATCGCGCCGGGCGATGTGGCGGTGGTCACCGGGGCCGGGCCGATCGGAATGATCGTGGCCTTGTCGGCACTGGCGGCGGGGTGTTCCCGGGTGATCGTGGCCGATCTGGCGCAACCGAAGCTGGATTTGATCGGCAAGGTGGCGGGGATCGAGACGGTGAACATCCGGTCGAAACCGCTGGCCGAAGCGGTGGCCGAGGCGACGGGCGGCTGGGGCGCGGATGTGGTGTTCGAGGCGTCGGGTGCGGCGCCGGCGATCCTGGGGTTGCCAGGTCTGGTGCGGCCGGGCGGGACGGTGGTGCTGGTGGGCATGCCGGTCGATCCTGTGCCGATGGACATCGTGGGATTGCAGGTCAAGGAAGCCACGGTGAAGACGGTGTTCCGTTATGCCAATGTCTATGACCGGGCGATTGCACTGCTGGGGTCGGGGAAGATCGACCTGAAGCCGCTGATCTCGGCGACCTATCCGTTCGAGCGGTCGGTGGAGGCGTTTGACCGCGCGGTGGAGGCGCGTGCGGCGGATGTGAAGTTGCAGATCAAGTTGTGAGGCGCGGCGCTTTCGGGCCGATGATTTTTCTTGGAAAAATCAGGCCCTGGGACGGGTGCGGCGATGGGGCGGAGCCGGAATTTTCGGAGGAAATTCGTAGGCTCTATTTGGGCGCGGCTTTTGGTGTGAAGGGCATGGAACTTTCCCCGGCAGGCCGTATAGCCTGATGCCGGGCGGCGCAGGGCCGTTTCGGACAAAGGCAGGACACATGACCTCTTCCCGCATGCTGAACGTCGGCATCCTTGGCTGCGGTCCGATCTCGCAAGCGGCGCATTTCGAAAGCGCGAACAAGGCGCGGAATGCCACGCTGCATGCGATCTGCGATGTGGCCGATGACCTGCGTGAGCGGATGGCGGCGACCCATGCGCCGCGGCGGAATTTCTCCAGCTATGAGGCGATGCTGGAGGACCCCGATCTGGACGCGGTGGTGATCGCGACCGCCGATGCGTTCCATGTGGCGGCGGCAATGCAGGCCCTGCGGGCGGGCAAGCATGTCTTGTGCGAAAAGCCGCTGGGCGTGTCGGTGGAAGAGGTCGAGGCACTGGGGCAGGTGGTGCGCGAGAGTGGCTGTGTCTTGCAGGTCGGCAATATGAAGCGGTTCGATCCGGGCATTCAAAGCGCCAAGGCGTTCATTGACGCCTCGATGGGGCAAATGCTGGCGCTGAAGGCCTGGTATTGCGATTCCACGCATCGCTATGCCGTGACGGATGCCGTGCAGCCGCTGATGGTGAAAAGCGCCGCTGCGCGGAAGCCGAGCGTCAACCCGAAGGCCGACCTGGAGCGCTATTACATGCTGGCGCATGGCAGTCACCTTCTGGACACCGCGCGGCATTTCGCGGGTGAGATTGTCGCGGTGCAGGCGCGGTTGAGCCAAAGGTTCGGGGCCTGGTGCTGGTTCGTGGATGTGGAATTTGCGAGCGGGGTGCTGGGGCATCTGGACCTGACCGTGGCCGTGCGGATGGACTGGTTCGAGGGGTTCCAGATCTATGGCGAGCATGGCTCGATCCTGGGCAAGACCTATAATCCGTGGCTGTTCAAGTCGTCCGAGGTGGACATTTTCCATGAGGCGACCGGTGAGACGCACCGGGTGCTGGGGGCGGACGGGCATTTCTATCGCCGGCAGTTGGAGGGGTTTGGGGACGTGATCCTGAACGGCGCGCCGATGGTCGGGGCGGGGGTGGAGGACGGGATCGCCTCGGTTCGGGGCATGGTGGCGATTGCGCAGTCGGTGCGGTCGGGTCAGCCGGTGAAACTGGCGGATGTGGCGGGGCCGGTGTGATGCAGTTGGGGATCTTCGCCAAGACCTTTGCCGGGTCCAGTGCCGAGGTGGTGCTGGGGGCGGCGGCGCGGGCGGGGTTTGCGGCGGTGCAATACAACATGGCGTGCTCGGGGATCGGGGCCTTGCCGGTGGCGGTTTCGGATGCGGTGGCAGGGGCGGTGCGGCGGGCCTCGGAGGTGACCGGGGTGACGGTTGCGGCGGTGTCGGCGACCTACAACATGATCCATCCGGACATGGCGGTGCGTGAGGCCGGGCGGCGCAGTTTTGCGGCCATCGCGGCGCAGGCGGGGGCGATGGGGACGCAGGTGGTGACTGTCTGCTCTGGCAGCGCGGATGCGGCGGATCAGTGGCGGCATCATCCGGACAACAGGGCGCCGGCGGCCTGGGCGCAGATGATGGCGGAGTTCGCGCATCTGGTGGAGATTGCCGAGCGGCAGGATGTGCTGATCGGGGTCGAGCCGGAATTGGCCAATGTGGTGGATGGGGCCGTCAGCGCGCGGCGGCTGTTGGACAGTATCGGCAGCGAGCGGGTGCGGATTGTGCTGGACCCGGCCAATCTGGCGGAGGCGGTCTCAGTGGGGGAGCGGCGGCGGATCATTGCCGGGGCGGTGGATTTGCTGGCGGACCGGCTGGTGATGGCGCATGCCAAAGACCGGGACGCGGCGGGCGGGTTTGCGACGGCGGGCAAGGGCGTGGTGGATTTTCCGCATTTCGTGGGCTGCCTGCGGGCGGTGGGGTTTGACGGGGCGATGGTCACGCATGGGCTGTCGGAAGCCGAGGCGCCGGGGGTTGCGGCCTATCTTAAGGGGCTGCTTTCGTGACGGACAGGTTCGTCACGGCGGATGGGGTCAACCTGTATCTGGACAGCGCAGGCGAGGGTGCGCCGTTCGTGTTTCAGCATGGGCTGTGCGGCGATTGCGGGCAGGCGGCGCAGGTGTTTCCCGAGGGATTTCGGCGGCTGACGCTGGAGTGCCGGGGGCATGGGGCGTCTGAGTGTGGGCCGTTGGAACGGCTGTCGATTGCGAAGTTCACGGATGATCTGGCGGCGATGATCGAGGCCGAAGGGCTTGGGCCTTGCGTGGTCGGCGGGATTTCCATGGGCGCGGCGATTGCGCTGCGGCTGGCGGTCACGCGGGGTGATCTGGTGCGGGCTTTGGTTCTGGCCCGCCCTGCGTGGGATGTAGAGCCTGCGCCCGAAAATATGGCGCCGAATGCGCTGGTGGGGGACTTGTTGGCCCGGTTCGCGCCGGACGAGGCGGCGCAGAGGTTCGAGGCCAGTCCCGTTGCGGCGGAGTTGGCGCGGACAGGGCCGGACAACCTTGCCTCGCTGCGGGGGTTCTTCCGGCGGGAGCCGGTGGCCGTGACTGCCGCGCTGCTGAGCCGGATTTCGGCGGATGGGCCGGGGGTGACTTCGGATGATCTGGCCGCGCTGCGGCTTCCGGTTCTGGTGATCGGGCATGAGCGCGATCATGTTCATCCGATTGCAATGGCGCGGGGGCTTGCAGGGATGATCCCGGGCGCGCGGTTCATCGAGATTACCCCGAAAGCCGCCGACCCGGCCCGCTACCGCACCGACTTCCAATCCGCCCTGAGCGGTTTTCTGAAAGGCCTGCCATGACGCCCGCATCCAACTGGTTTGACACTTTGCCCAAGCACCGGCTGATGGCCGAATACTCGCTGTGGTCGGCTGATCTGTTGCAGGTCGGCCCAGACATGGACCGGGTGGATCAGCATGTGGACCTGTATCATGTGGATGTGGCGGACGGGCATTTCTCACCCGCGTTGCTGTATTTCCCCGACCTTGTGGCGGCTTGCCGGAAGCGGTCGGCCAAGCCGTTCCATGTGCATCTGATGGTGGCGGATGCTATCCTGCTGGACCAGATCGACCAGTTCGCCGAGGCCGGGGCCGATCTGATCAGCGTGCATGCCGAGAACGCCAATGCCAAGGACGCGCTGGAGCGGATCGTGGGGCATGGGCTGAAGGCGGGCATGGTGCTGCAACTGCACAGCACGGTCGAGGCGGCGCGGCCCTGGCTTACCCAAATCGCCGTGCTGACGCTGCTGGGCACGCGGATTGGCGTGAAGGGGCAGGGGCTGGACCCGGAGGCAGAGGGGCGTCTGCGGGCGGCGCGGGCGCTGATCGGGGCGCGGCCCATCGTGCTGGCGGCGGATGGCGGCATCCGCGAGCATACAGTGCCGGGGCTGGCGGCGAACGGGGCGCAGACGATTGTCATGGGCTCGCTGGCGTTTGGCGCACCGGATCTGGGCGCGCGCATGGCTTGGGTGCATGCGCAGCCGCTGATGGGCTGAGGCGATGGCGGTTGGGGTTTCGCTTGGCTTCGATCTGGGCGGCACGCAGGTGCGCGCGGCCTTGGTGCGGGATGGGGTGATCCTGCGCCGTGCGGCGATGCCGACCGATGTGGCGGGCGGGCCGCTGGCGGTGATGGCACAGTTTCGGGCCCTGGCGGATCAGGTTGTCGGCAGCGAGGCGGTGCAGGCGGTGGGACTTGCCGCGCCGGGGCCGCTGGACACCGAGACGGGCACCGTGCTGCGCATCCCGACCTTGCCGGGGTGGGACGGGTTTGCGTTGCGGGACGAGTTTGGCGCGATTTTCGGCCTGCCTGCGGTCTTGGAAAACGACGGGATCGCGGCGGCTTATGGCGAGTGGAAGCACGGCGCGGGCCAAGGGTTGCGGCATCTGGTCTATGTCACCGTCTCGACCGGCATCGGCGGCGGGGTGGTGGTGGACGGGCACCTGATGCATGGGCGGCGCGGCATGGCGGGGCATATCGGCCATATGCGGGTGGCCGAGGCGGGGCCGGTCTGTTCCTGCGGGCGGGTGGGATGCTTCGAAGCGTTGGCCGCCGGGCCGGCGCTGGCGCTGCGGGGGCAGGCCGCAGCCGGGGACGATCCGGGCGGGTTTGTGGGCCGGATCGCCGCAGCGGGTGCCCGGATCGAGGCCAAGCATGTCGCCGAGGGCGCGCGGCAAGGCGATGCGGCTTGTCTGGGCCTTCTTCGGGACGAGGCGCGCTGGCTGGGCCAGGGCTTTGCCAGCCTCGCGCATCTGTTCAGCCCCGAGCGGATCATCATGGGCGGCGGTGTTGCCCAGACTTTTGATCTGATGCGGGACCACCTGCTGGCCACATTCCAGAGCGAGGCGATGCCGGCTTTCCGCACCGTGGAAATTGTGCCCGCCGCGCTGGGCGACAACGCCGGGCTGATCGGCGCGGCCAGTCTGGCGTTGCGCTAGGGCCAGTCTGGCGCTGGGCTAGGGCCAGTCTGGCGCTGATCGACGCGTCGGGCCGGCTGTGGCGTGTTGTTTGACGGATGAGGCCAAGTCTGGGCAGGAATTACTGTCCGCTCCAGACCTTGGCCCAATCAACCTTCATGTCCACCACGGTCCAGCCTGCCGCCGGGGCTTCGTCCAGAGCCTTGTCGAGGCGGCCGATGGCACTGTCGCGGTCGTAGGCGAACTCGCGCACAGCATCGGTATGATGCAAGATCAGGCCGAACCGCGGGCCGGCCCCAGCGCTGGTCCATTGCAGCATCGACAGATCGCCGTCGGAATTGCCGGCGGTGAAGATCGGACGCTTGCCGATGCCGCGCAGGATGCCGACAGGCTTGCCATCCTTTTCGTCGATGAAGGCGATGCCGGCGTCCTTCATCACCTCGGGCTTGCCATCGACGATCTGCACTGAGGTCTTGCCCAGCGAGCCGATGACGTTTTGTGGCGGCACGCCTTAGGCGGTTTCGGTGAAAGCCCGCATGAAATCGACGCCGCCGCCCGAGACGATAAAGGTCTGATAATCATTGGTCCGCAGGTAATCCAGCAGCTCCAGCATCGGCTGAAAGGTCATGTCGGCGTAGAGCTTGCCCGTCCCGGGGTGTTTTGCAGTGGCAATCCATGTGGCGACCTCGGCGGTGAAAGCTTCCACCGACATGCCGGAATGCGTGGCTGTGACGATTTCCAGCAGCGCGGATTCGCCGCCAGCCATGATGGTCTTCATGTCGCCTGATGCCGCCGCTTGAAGAATGGGCGATGATGCCCAGGCGGGGTCTGCGACGGCCTTGGCATGGGCCTGATCCAGCGCAAACATGAACTGGAAATAGACCGGCTGTTCCGACCAGAGCGTGCCGTCATTGTCGAACACTGCCACCCGGTCGGAGACGGGCACGAAATCGGTCGAGGCGGGGTCGACCGCCTTGGTCACGAAGGCCACAACGGCGGCTTTGGAAGGAGTGTCGTTCCAGGACGGCAGCGGCGAGGTCTGCGCCCAGAGGTCTGCGCCCAGAGATCTGCGCCCAGAGATCTGCGCCCAGAGATCTGCGCCCAGAGAGGCGAGGCAACAAGCAGAAGGATCGCACCGACAAATCGGAGCATGGGCGTATCCTTTTCGCGCAAACGGCGCGCACCCGAAGTGGCGCATGTCGTGGCGCATGTCGTGGCGCATGGCCTCGGGAGAAACGATAGCCGCCAGATCGGGCGTCCCGCAATACCGACATGGCAGATGACGGGGCAGATGACGGGGCAGATGACCGGGCATCGTTGTCGGAGCGGATCGGCCGTGTGGCAGAACAGGGCAGGTTTGTCCGTGACTTCCCGGTGCCTGGTTCTGACCTTGCCGGGTGCCGACGCGTGGGCCCAAAACACAAAAGCCTCGCAACCCATCAAGGTTGCGAGGCTTTTGCGAGGTATTGGTGCCCGGACGAGGCCTTGAATACTTGTACATCTAGGTCCCAAGCTGTCCCGCTAGTCTTATAAAGTATTGTAAACACGCAGTTCTGTTGTTTCATGTTGGTCCAACTCGTTCCAGAGTGTAATATTGGTAGAGGTGGACCAAAAGGTGGACCAAGAAAATGACCGCTCGTCATCTCCTTTCGGCCGCGGCTTTCAGGAATGCCCCAGCCGGCAAGTACTGCGACGGTGCCGGCCTCTGGTTGGTAAAGCGGGACGCTGCGCACGGCAAATAGGTACTGCGCACAATGGTTTTCAGCCGGCGCCGTGAGATGGGGCTTGGTAGCCTCTCCCAAGTTTCGCTCAAGCAGGCGCGAGAACTCGCCGACAGATGGCGAAAGGTAGCCTCTTCTGGAAAGGACCCGATAAAGGAGCGAACAGCCGCCACACGCGCGAAAGCGAGGGCGGATTCCAGCTTGAGCATGATCGCCAAGGAAGCCTTTGAAGCACGTAAGGCAGAGCTCAAGGGCGACGGCGTGGCGGGCCGCTGGTTTTCTCCACTGGAGCTTCATGTGCTGCCCAAGCTCGGCAAGATGCCCATAGAGGAGGTCGACCAGCGGGATATCAAGGATGTGCTCGCTCCCATCTGGCATACCAAGGCCGACAGGGAGCTATAGCTGAAAGTTGGTGACGGGGGGATTGGGTGGCATATCAAGGCGTTGTTGACGCGCCGCAGTTCTCGCAGAGAAAAGGATATGCCACATGACGAAGGATACGGTTGTCGCGTTTCGCGCACCAGAAGGATTTTC
>JANLQT010000232.1:0-1628 GCA_031368035.1 Rhodobacterales bacterium
GTGACCGATCTGCCGGATGACAGCGCCGGGGTGTTCGGGCTGGAGCACGAGGCCGAAGACATCCGCGGCCATCTGGTCAGCCTCGACCGCCTGATGGACATGGTGCAAACCGGCGAGATCGAAAACGCCCCCCTGATCCTGACCGCGCTATGGCTCGACAGAGAAAGAAAAGCACTCCGTAGGATGGGTGACTCACCCATCTCTTGACGCGGCGCAAGATGGGCGAATCACCCATCCTACGAGTGCCAAATTCCTAACGCTTCGTAAATTCGCGCGACCAACCCATTGATTTCATTGTCTCGAAATTTTGTCCACGCGTGGACACTTTTCCAGAGCCGCCGGGTGGATGGGCATTCATGCCCATCTTTGCCACCCCGAGATGGGCATGAATGCCCATCCTAAAGGCCAAGTTTGGTCCAGGCCCCATTCCGCTTCGACGACCGCACGCAGGCGTCAACGAACGCGACCCCCTCCAGCCCTTCCTTCAACCCCGGGAACACCACCGCCGCGTCCAGCGGCGTCCCATCCCGCCGCGCGATGATCGCCCTCGCCGCCTCGGCATAGATATTGGCGAACCCCTCCAGATACCCCTCCGGATGCCCCGACGGAATCCGCGTCACCCGCCCCGCCGCCTCACCGCTCCCCGGCCCGCCCCGCGTCAGACGATACTTCGGCTGCCCCAAAGGCCCGACCCACAGGTAGTTCGGGTTCTCCTGTTCCCACTCGATCCCCGCCTTGGTCCCGAACACCCGCAACCGCAGCCCGTTCTCCTGCCCCGCCGCGACCTGAGAGCACCAAAGCGTCCCCCGCGCGCCCGAGGTAAAGCGCATCATCACATGCCCGTTGTCATCCACCCGCCGCCCCGGAACAAAGCTCTGCAAGTCCGCCGACAATTCCTCCAGCGTCAACCCGGTCACGAAATTCGCCAGATTGAACGCATGCGTGCCGATATCGCCGGTGGACCCGCCTGCGCCCGACTGTGCCGGATCGGTGCGCCACCCGGCCTGCTTCTGCCCCGTCGCTTCCACCGGTTCAGCCAACCAGTCCTGGATGTATTCCACATTCACCAGCCGAATATCCCCCAGCACCCCCGCCGCGATCATCTCGCGCGCCTGCCGGATCATCGGATAGCCGGTGTAATTGTGGGTCAGCGCGAAGATCACCCCCGAAGCCTCTGCCGCCTTGGCCAGCTTCTTGGCCTCGGGCAAAGTCGCGGTCAGCGGCTTGTCGCAGATCACATGGATGCCGCGCTTCAGGAACTCCATCGCCACCGGTGCATGCATGTGATTCGGCGTGACAATTGCCACCGCCTCGATCCCGTCCTTGCGCCGCGCCTCTTTGGCCGCCATCTCGGCGAAACTGCCATAGCTGCGCCCCACGCCCAGATCGGCAGCCGAGGCCGCGCTCCGGTCCGGATCGGACGAAAACGCCCCCGCCACAAGTTCGTACTGATCGTCGATGCGGCTGGCGATCCGGTGCACGGCGCCAATGAACGCCCCGCGCCCACCGCCCACCATCCCAAGCCGAATGCGCGGAGCCCGCGCCACATGTGCTGCCGTAATGGCCATCTCAATCCTCCTCGCATTTCATCTTGGTAAAAATACCTCCGGGGGGGCCGGGGGGCTGGC
>JANLQT010000234.1:0-9662 GCA_031368035.1 Rhodobacterales bacterium
CGCGGCGCAGGGGCTGGTTGCCGGCTGCAATGCTGCGGCGCGGGCCCTGCAAAAGGCGCCCTGGATCCCGACGCGGCGCGACAGCTATATCGGCGTGATGATTGATGATCTGCTGAACCGGGGCGTGACAGAGCCCTATCGGATGTTCACCTCGCGCGCTGAATTTCGCCTTGTGCTGCGTGCCGACAATGCCGATCAACGCCTGACCGACATCGGGATGGCGCAAGGGCTTGTCGGCGCCGTGCGTGCGGAGGCTTGGCGGCGGAAGTCCGAGGCCTTGAGACTTGGAAGGCAAGTGCTTGAAAGCGAAAGCTTTACGCCGCACGAGCTTGGGCTTCGGGGAATCAAGCTTAGCCAGGATGGGGTCAGACGCAGCGCGTTGCAGCTGATTGCGCTGCCGGATGTGACGGCGGCCCAGCTTCTGGACCTTGTGCCAGCAGCGGCGCAGATTGGTGCTGAAATCCGCGCGCAAATTGGCCGTGATGTGCTGTACGCACAGTTTTCCGCACGTCAGAATCAGGATGCCGGGGCGATGAGCCGCGAAGATCTGGTGCAAATTCCGGTCGATTTCCTGTATCGCGATCTGCCCGGACTTTCGAAAGAGCTTCAAATGAAACTGGACCGCCTGCGACCCGCGACACTTGAGGCTGCGGCTCGCATCGAAGGCATGACGCCTGCCGCGCTCGCCCTGCTTCTGGCGCGCCTGCGTCGCCACGAGCGGGCGGCCGCGCGATGACGGAAAATGTGACGCAACTGGCTGGCTTTGGTGCGCTTTCAAACGAGTCTCGCGAGAGGCTGGAGCGGCTGAGCCAGCTGCTGCAAAAGTGGAACCCGGCCATTAATCTGGTTGCGCAATCGACCTTATCTGACGTTTGGGGGCGCCATATTGCCGACAGCGCCCAACTCTTCACCCTATTGCCGTCTGGCGCCATGACCTGGCTGGATCTGGGCAGCGGCGGCGGGTTTCCCGGTCTCGTCGTTGCGATTCTGGCGACAGAGCAAGCTCCAGATCTGCAGGTGGAACTGGTGGAGTCCGACCAAAGGAAATGCGTGTTCCTGCAAACGGCGGTCCAGACCCTGCGGCTTTCGGTCACGGTCACGCGCAGCCGGATCGAAGCGCTGGCACCAAGGCGGGCGGATGTTGTCTCGGCGCGTGCCCTGGCGCGGCTGGATCGGCTTTGCGGCTATGCGCTGCCACATCTTGCGCCCAAGGGGATCTGCCTGTTCCTGAAGGGCGGAGCGATCGCGGCTGAGGTGGAGGACGCAAGAAGACACTTCCAATTCGATGTCACACTCGTTCCCAGTTCTGTCGACAGTGGGCGCTTTGTCGTCAAAATCGCGGATTTGGCCCATGTCTGACCCCACCCGTTTGTCAAAACCGCACATCATTGCGATCGCCAACCAAAAGGGCGGGGTCGGCAAGACCACAACCAGCATCAACCTTGCGGCAGCCTTGGCCGAAAGGCGGGCGCGGGTGTTGCTGGTGGACATTGATCCGCAGGGCAACGCGTCGACCGGATTGGGCGTTGGCCCTGATCGCCGCAAGATGACGTCCTACGATGTCATCATCGAGGACGCGGCGATTGCAGATGTGGTGCAGGATACCGCGATTCCCGGTTTGCTGATCTGTCCTGGCAACGCCGATCTTGCCTCGACCGACATCGAGCTTGTGACGAATGAGAAGCGCAGCTTTCTGCTGCATGACGCGCTGCGGGCGCATTCGATTGATGCGCTTGACCTGGACTTCATTCTGATTGATTGCCCTCCGTCGCTTAGTCTGCTGACCGTCAACGCGTTGGTCGCGGCAGACGCCGTTCTGGTGCCGCTTCAGTCGGAATTCTTTGCCCTGGAAGGGCTTAGCCAGTTGATGCTGACCATCCGCGAGGTGCGCCAGACCGCCAATCCCGGCCTGCGTGTCGAGGGCGTTTTGCTGACGATGCATGACGGGCGCAACAAGCTGAGCCTTCAGGTCGAAGCGGATGTGCGCGCCACCCTGGGCGATCTGGTGTTCAAGACCATCATCCCGCGCAACGTCCGGCTAAGCGAGGCGCCGGGGTTTGGCCAGCCGATTCTGACCTATGATTCGGCCTCACGCGGCAGCGAGGCTTACCGGGCGCTGGCCACCGAGGTCCTGAAGCGGCACCCAGTGTCTGATCCTGGCGCGGAGATAAGAAAATGACGGAACGCAAACCCGAACGGCGTGGCTTGGGCCGCGGCCTTTCCGCGCTGATGGCGGACATTCAGGTCGCTCAGCCAGTCACCGGCACGCCCCGGATTGATCAGTTCGTGGCGATAGAGCGCCTGATCCCCAACCCTGACCAGCCGCGCCGGGATTTCTCGCCCGACGCTCTGGCTGATCTGGCCGCATCGATCCGCCAGAAAGGGGTGATCCAACCCTTGATCGTTCGGCCCCATCCCTCCAAAGACGGTTTTGAAATTGTCGCGGGAGAGCGTCGCTGGCGGGCATCGCAACTTGCCGGTCTCCACGAAGTGCCGGTGCTGGTGCGGGATTTCGACGATGGTGAGGTCATCGAAGTTGCGATCATCGAGAATATCCAGCGCGCCGATCTGAACGCCTATGAAGAGGCGATGGCATATCGGCAACTGATGGA
This sequence comes from Rhodobacterales bacterium, assembly GCA_031368035.1. Classification (GTDB taxonomy): domain Bacteria; phylum Pseudomonadota; class Alphaproteobacteria; order Rhodobacterales; family Rhodobacteraceae; genus Stagnihabitans. The sequence goes on from JANLQT010000234.1 coordinate 2,613, forward strand.
GAAGTTCGGCCATACGCAGGAAAAGTTGGCTGACGGCCTTGGCAAAAGCCGAAGCCACATCGCCAACACCTTGCGGCTGTTGAATTTGCCCACCGATGTGCTGGATCTGTTGCGGGCCGGCAAGTTGACTGCCGGCCATGCCAGGGCGCTTGTTCCATCCCCCCGCGCATCCGAACTGGCGCGGCAGGTGGTGCTGAGGGGCCTGTCCGTGCGGGAAACCGAGCGGTTGGCGGTGGCTCCGGTAGGGGCGGGCAAGGCAAGCGGCGGCGGCAAGCGCGGCGAGGAAAAGGACGCGGACACCCGTGCGATCGAGGGTGATCTTAGCGCCAATCTTGGCATGTCCGTGCGCATCGACCACGGTCCCGCAGGCGATGGCGGCGTTCTGACGATTCGGTATCGGACGCTGGAGCAGCTGGATCTGATCTGCGAGGTCCTGTCTCGCATCGACATGACGGATATGGCCCGCTGACCCGGGTCAGAGAGCCAGTTGAGCGATAACCTGATTAAGAAGCAGGCGGCCCGCGTCAGTGGTTCGCAGATGTCCATCGCTTTGGGTGACCATACCCAATTCGGCAAGTGACTGAATCCGTAACGGGTCCAGCGGCTTGCCCGCCATGGCCGCATGCCGCGCAATCCCGATGCCCTCGCGGATGCGAAGCCCCATCAGCAGATACTCTTCGGCACGGTCCTGTGGCGAAAGTGCAGTCCGCTCGACCTCGCCGGAACCGGTCTGGCTGACGCGGTCCAGCCAGGCCTGCGGCAGCCGGGCACCCACCGTTGCCAGTCTTTGACCGCCCATCGTCACCCGCCCATGCGCACCCGGTCCAATGCCGATATAGTCTCCGCCGCGCCAATAGATCAGGTTGTGCCGGGATTCCTGCCCCGGTTGAGCGTAGTTCGAAACTTCATAGGCCAAAAGCCCGGCCCGGGCGCAGGCATCTTGGGTGTCCTGGTACATTTCGACTCCCAGGTCCTCGTTTGGCATCCCGCGCAGTTGACCCAGCGCGTGGCGTCGGCCAAAAACCGTGCCATCCTCGATCGTCAGCTGGTACAGTGACAGGTGATCTGGCGAGCGGCCAAGCGCCTGCGCAAGTTCGCCCTGCCAAGCGGCCCGATCCTGATCCTGGCGGGCATAGATCAGGTCAAAGGACATCCGGTCGAACGTGTCCCTGGCGATATCCAGCGCCCGAAGCGCATCTGCTGCGCTATGGACGCGGCCAAGGCGCTTCAGGTCCGCATCGTTCAGGCTTTGCACGCCAAGCGACACACGGTTGACCCCGGCGGCCCGGTAGTCGCGAAACTTCGCAACCTCGACGGAACCCGGATTGGCCTCAAGCGTGATTTCAATGTCATTGGCCGGGGTCCAGGCGTTGAGTGCGGCGTTCAACAGCCGGGCGACCAGATCGGGCGGCATCAGAGAGGGCGTTCCGCCACCGAAATAAATCGTGTTCAATATCCGACCGGGGGTCTCCTCGGCGGTGCGTGCGATTTCGGCCTCGAAGGCGGTCGCCCAGGCGCCTGGGTCAACGTCGGCTGCGACATGGCTGTTGAAGTCGCAATACGGGCATTTGCTTTCGCAATAGGGCCAGTGAAGGTACAGCCCGAACCCGCCTGCCTGCCAATCCTCAGTCATAACCACGCTACTTTCCCTTGGCCCAGACGCGCCGACGACAGGGCGATCCGGGCTTCAAATGTTTCACGTGAAACAAGCGTCCACGAACTTGCGAAATGCATCGGCCCGGTGGCTGATCCGGTTTTTCGCCCAGCGATCCATCTCGCCAAAAGTCAAATCGTGGCCGTCGGGCTGGAACACCGGGTCATAGCCGTGGCCTTGAACGCCCCGCATCGGCCAGACCACCTGCCCCGGCACCATGCCCTCAAACACCTGATCCTCGCCGTCGGGCACAGCCAGCACCAAGGTGCACCGAAACTGCGCGGTTCTCGGCTTCGGCGCCGACACGGCTTCCAGCTCGCGCCACAGCCGCGTCATCGCGATCCCGAAGTCACGCCCCACCGGCGTTTCGGCCCAGTCCGCGGTATACACCCCCGGCGCCCCGCCCAGCGCGTCCACCGTCAGGCCCGAATCATCGGCAAGCGTCGGCAATCCGCTTCCCCGAACCCCCGCCCTGGCCTTGATCCGCGCATTTCCGACAAAGCTCGTCTCGGTCTCCTCCGGCACCGGCAAACCAAACTCCGCAGCCGACACGACCTCCACGCCAAACGGCGCCAGAAGGGCAACAATCTCCTCCAATTTGCCCGCGTTATGTGTGGCCACCAACAGGCGGTTTCCTTTGAACTTCAACGCACTAAACCGGACAAGGCAGCCTTCTGCGCCGCAACCAGCGCGGCCACGCCCGCCTCTGCCATGTCAAGCAAGGCCGTCATCTCGTCCCGGGCAAAGGTCGCCCCCTCGGCCGACATCTGCACTTCAATCATCCGGCCCTTGCCCGTCATCACGAAATTTCCATCGGTCCCGGCCACCGAATCTTCGGCATAGTCCAGATCGGTGACGGCCTGCCCCGCGTAAATCCCGCAGGACACGGCGGCCACATGGTCCAGAATCGGGTCCGACAGGATCATGCCCGCCTTCATCAGCTTCAGCGTTGCAAGCCGCAGCGCGACCCAGCCCCCGGTGATCGACGCGCAGCGCGTGCCGCCATCGGCCTGGATCACATCGCAGTCCACCACGATCTGCCGCTCACCCAATGCCGACCGATCCACCCCGGCCCGCAGCGCGCGCCCGATCAGCCGCTGAATCTCTTGCGTCCGGCCCGACTGCTTGCCCGAAGCCGCCTCGCGCTTGGTGCGGCTGTTCGTGGCCCGCGGCAACATCCCGTATTCCGCCGTCACCCAGCCCAAGCCCGACCCTTTCAGAAACGGTGGCGGCTTGTCCTCGATCGAGGCAGAGCACAGCACATGCGTGTCGCCCATCTTGATCAGGCACGACCCTTCGGCGTGCTTCATCACGTTGATCTCGATCGACATGGACCGTAATTCGTTCAATTCACGACCAGATGGGCGCATGGGAAGCTTCTCCTGCTTTGGGCACAGATCGGGGGCACAGATCGGGGGGCACAGATCGGGCGGAACACTCCGTCCCGGCAGACCCGGACATCCTTCCCAAACCCTGTCCAGCATGGTCTTGTCAAGCAGCCCTTGACAGCGGCGGCCCATAACATCACCTCGAAGGACAATGGCAGACACCCGCAACCACCTTGCCGACCTGAATGACCGCTCGCGCGAGGTGTTTCGCCGCGTGGTGGAATCCTACCTGTCGTCCGGTGATCCGATCGGCTCTCGCAGCCTGACGCGCACACTGACGGAAAAGCTTTCAGCCGCGACCGTCCGAAACGTCATGCAAGACCTTGAATACATTGGACTTCTCGACAGCCCTCATGTCTCTGCCGGCCGCATCCCGACCGAACTTGGCCTGCGCCTCTTCGTCGATTCGCTGCTTGAAATCGGCACGGTCACCGAAGCTGACCGTGAAGTGATCGACCAAAGCTCCGGTCCTGCTGAACTTGACGTGGTCAGCCTGCTCGACCATGTCGGCGCAGCGCTGTCCGGCATCACCCGATCGGCGTCGGTCGTGCTGGTGCCCAAGCAGGAAACCGCCATCCGCCACATCGAATTCGTGCCGCTGGCGCCCGACCGCACCTTGGTGGTGCTGGTCTTCGTCGATGGCCGGGTCGAGAATCGCATGTTCACCCCGCCGCCGGGCCAGACGCCCTCCTCGCTGCGCGAGGCCGCGAATTTCCTGAACGCCCATGCCGAGGGGCGCACCTTGTCCGACCTCAAGCTTCGCATGCGCCAGGACGTCACCCAGCGCCGGCAAGAGATTGATTCGCTTGCCAGCCAACTCATCGACGCCGGCCTCGCGCAATGGGACCGGCAACACGGTCAAGGCGAGCGCCTGATCGTGCGCGGCCGCGCCAACCTGCTGGATGATGCCGCCCAAGCCGACCTGGACCGCATCCGCATCCTTTTTGACGACCTCGAGCGCAAGAATGACATCGCCGAGTTTCTCGAACTTACCGAAACCGGCGAGGGTCTGCGCATTTTCATCGGCTCCGAGAACAAGTTATTCTCACTTTCGGGTTCCTCTCTGGTGGTTTCTCCCTATATGAACGCGGACCGGAAGATCATCGGCGCCGTCGGCGTCATTGGTCCGACCCGGCTGAATTACGGCCGGATTGTTCCGATCGTGGATTACACCGCGCAGCTTGTCGGTCGCCTGCTTTCCGAGCGTGGCAAAGCCTGATACTGCGGCGCGGTTCAGGCAAGGAATACGACATGATTGACGACAAACCGCTCCCCGAAGAGCTGGATCTGCAAGAGATCGAGGCCTTTCTCGAACAGGAACAGATCGAGGCGCTGGCCGCCGAGCGTGACGAGTATCGCGACAAGTTCATGCGCGCGCTGGCCGATGCGGAAAACTCGCGCAAACGCGCCGACCGCGACCGGCGCGAGGCGGAACAATACGGCTCCACCCGCCTTGCGCGCGACCTTCTGCCGGTGTTCGACAACCTCAACCGCGCGCTGGCCGCCGTGACGGACGAACAGCGCAGCGCCTATGCCTCGCTGATCGAAGGCGTGGACCTGACCTTGCGCGAATTGACCAATGTCATGACCAAGCACGGCATGAAGCCGATTTCTCCGGCGGCGGGCGACGTATTTGACCCGCAGCAGCATCAGGCGATGTTCGAAGCGGCGCTTCCCGGCACCAAGGCCGGTCAGATCATTCAGGTCATGACCCAAGGCTTCATGCTGCACGACCGCCTGCTGCGCCCCGCGCAAGTTGGCGTCTCCTCCAACACCGCAGGCTGACCCGGGCCGCCCGATCAGGCGGCCTGGACTTTCCTGCCCGGCGCCGAGGTGACATCGGCCCAAAGCCCCTGCACCTCGCGGTCAAAGAAGCTGATCGAATAGTTCCGCGCCCAGGCGTCGTGGATGCGCTGCGACGCGCGGGCGCTGTCCTGCATCCAGGCCCGCGCACAGGCCAGCACCCGCTCCGCGCTGCGCTTCACCTCGCCCGCATCCTCCAGCGCCAGAATCTCCATCATCGGATGCACCAACGCCATGCCCGTCGCCCCGCCCACCTGGGTCGAGAATACCGGCAGCCCGTATTCCATCGCCTCCAGCATCGCCAGCGACTGCCCCTCATAGCGCGAAGTCATCAGGAACCCATCCGCCGCCGCCAGGGCCGCGCCGACAGTCTCGGTCGGCCCGGCAAACCGGATGCGGCGCAGCCCGCCCGCCGGCATCAGTGCAGCGAATCGCTGCTGCAAGGCTTCCGACTGTGTCCCGGTGCCGTACAGGGTCAGCGACACCTGATCCGGCAACACGGCCATCAGCCGCGCCGCCGCGTCCAGGTTCTTCTGCGGCGCATCCCGCGTCAGCATCACCAGCCTTATGCCCGGCCCAAACGGCGCGTGCCGCGGCTGAAATCCGCCCAGATCCGACCCGTTCGAGATGATCCGCGCCCGGTGCCGCCCCCCGGCCAGGGTGCCCATCCCGTCCCGGTCCTCTTCAGTCAGGAACACCTGCCATCCCGGCGGGGCCCAGGTCAGGCTCAGGCGCTCCACCTGCCATTGCAACGCCGACAGGGCCGCGCTGTGCCCCGGTCCGAACGGAATCCCGTGATAGGTGCAAATCAGCTCTGGCTGCCGCGCCGCCCGCCGCAGACACCACCGCGCCATCGGCAAGGTGACCCGCGCATTGGCCCAGACCACATCCGGCGCCTCATCCGCAATCACTCGCCCCAGCGCCCCGGTCGCCCGCATCAACCGCCGCGGATGCAAGGAACTAGCGAGTCCCTCCACCACCCGGTGCCCCAGCCCCAGCTCGCGCACAAAGCCAAAGCCGCCGTGATCTTCCTCGGACACCACCGTGATCTCGGCCCGCTCCTTCAGCGCCCGCGCGACCTGCCCCAGATAGCGCGGCACGCCCGATCGGCCGCCATCGCCGCCCAGCAACAAAAGTTTCGGCAGCCCGCTCACAATGCGCCCAACCAGGCCGCCAAAGCCACGCTGGCCCGGCCGAACAGGCCCTGCCGGTGCAGTCCCAGCCGCCAGACCGCCCGCCCCCGCCGCCCGCCCCTTGGCGCCGCGTCCGCGAAAACCTCCAGCACCTGCCGCGCGTCCCTGGTCATCTCATCCCGTGCCATCTGCAATGCCTCCCCCTGCATTGCCATTTCCCGCCGCGCCTGACCAGAGGCCGCACGCCCCATCCGCTGCAACGCGCCCTTGCCGCCCTCCGCCCGCCCGACCAGATTGCCCGCGTGCTGCCGGTACAAAACCTGCACCTCGCGCCCCAGAACCACGCGCCCGCCCACCCCGGTCACCACCTGATACACCCACCAGTCATGCCAAAATGGCCGCGCCCCCGCGCCTGCCATCCGCCGCAGCACCTCTGCCGCCGCCGCATTCACCACCATCGCATGCCCCGGCCCGATGTTCTGCACTAGCGCATGCCGAAACCCCGGCTCCACCCGCGGAACCTCCATCGCCCGCCGCTCTGCACCCCCCCACCAAAGCGCCCCACGAGACACATAAAGCGCAGGCACAGAACCACATTCCCTCAACCCCGCCAAAGCCTCCGCCAGCTTCCCCGGCAACCACACATCATCCTGATCCGCCAACGCCAACGCCCCCGGCCCCGCCTGCCCGATCAGCGCCAGAAAATGCGCCGAAACGCCCTGCTGCGGCCCCTCCACCACCGTCACCCGCCCCGGCCACTCCGCCGCAAACGCCGTCAGCAGCGCAAGTGTTCCATCCGAGGACCCATCATCCCCCGCCACCAACCGCCATTCCACCCCGGCTTGCGCCGCAATCGACGCCAACTGCTCGGGCAAAAACGCCGCCCCATTGCAACACGCCATCAGGATCGTGACCTCAGGCACGCCCGCCACCCCACAACGCCTTCAGATCATACACCAGTTGCAGCGCCTCCAGCGGCGTCAGCGCATCCGGCAGCACCTCCGCCATTTTCGCCTCCAGCGCCGACCCTTTCACCGCCCGCGCCGCCACCACCGGCGCCGCCCGGAACAGC